>NZ_KV810548.1:0-47791 GCF_001812815.1 Streptococcus sp. HMSC073A12
AAAACATTGAATTGCTTGACAAATGGTAGAAAAAAGACCACCTCTTTGGTGATCCTTATAGGGAGATTATTATGAAAAAGTTTTAGGATTTCATCAAATAAAGTTAGGAGGTCTTCATTTGATAATATTATTATAAAACGATTTTCTTAAATGAAGCTTAAGCCGTATTTCAAATTTACAATTTCTGCAAAAGATACTAAAAAAGTTCTAGATTCCCTTTTTCTTCATTGACTAAAAACTCTGGGTGCCATTGAAGCCCAATGATCCGACTATCATCTAGCGACTCAATCGCTTCAATGGTTTCATCCCTAGGATCAAAAGCTGTTGCGCGAAAATTCGGTGCCAAATCTTTAATACTTTGTCGGTGGACAGAGTTAATCTGACTAGCACGACCGAACAATTCTTCAACAATGCTGCCTTTCTCAGTTTGAATAGAATGAGAAGTTCTAAAAGGTAAGCCCTGCCAATGGTTGTCAATATGCTGATTGAGCGTTCCATCAAAAGCAACATTGACCAACTGCAAGCCTCGGCAAATTGCCATAATTGGTTTTTCTTGTCGAATAGTTTCTGCTAACAGAGCCAGCTCAAATTCGTCTCGCACCATATTGTAATCATCACTCTCAATCGTCTGCTTTTCTCCGTAAAAAGTGGGGTGCACATGTTGTCCGCCAGACAAAATCAATTTATCAATACTTTCAATATAATCCCTCACCAAACTTTTGTCACCAACAGGGATAATCATAGGCAATCCACCAGCAATTCTGATACTCTCAGCAAATTTACTAGAAACGGACGAATGGATATTTTTACCTTCCTTATCGACAGGACAAAGATTAGCGGTCACTCCAACAATCGGTCTGCTCATACGATTCCCTCCTCATTGATATACACAATCTTACCACTTCCTCTACCTGCCGTCCAATTGATTTTTTTTAAAGGTCGTGATAAATAGTTTTTATACTAGCCACAACTCCTGCCTCATTACACTCTTTTTATGCACTTTAATCAGCCTTTATTCTTATAAAATAATAACTTATAAAAACAAGCTACTACTAAACAAGAAATTTATCGCTTTCTATGGTAAAATGAAATTAGAAAACTCTATAAGGAGAAGAACATGGAAAAACAAACAGTTGCTGTTTTAGGCCCTGGTTCATGGGGGACTGCCTTGGCACAAGTATTAAATGACAACGGACATGAAGTTCGTATTTGGGGCAATATTGCCGAACAAATTACTGAAATCAACGAGCACCACACTAACAAACGGTATTTTAAAGATATTGTTCTTGATGAAAAGATCACAGCGTATTACGACTTAAAAGAAACCCTTGATGGTGTGGATGCTATCCTTTTCGTCGTTCCAACCAAGGTCACACGTCTTGTAGCCAAACAAGTAGCCGAGGTGCTGAATCATCCAGTTAAAGTGATGCATGCTTCAAAAGGTCTGGAGCCCGACACTCACAAACGACTTTCCATGATTTTAGAGGAAGAATTGCCTGAACAATTCCGTAGCGAAATCGTCGTTGTCTCTGGTCCCAGCCACGCTGAGGAGACTATCGTTCGCGACATTACTCTCATCACAGCAGCTTCAAAAGACTTAGAAACAGCTAAATACGTCCAAAACCTTTTCAGCAATCACTACTTCCGTCTCTACACCAATACAGATGTCATCGGTGTGGAAACAGCGGGTGCACTCAAAAACATCATTGCGGTCGGAGCAGGGGCTCTTCACGGTCTTGGCTATGGTGACAATGCAAAAGCCGCTATTATCACGCGTGGCTTAGCAGAAATCACCCGTCTCGGTGTCAAACTCGGTGCCAGTCCTTTAACATATAGCGGTTTATCCGGAGTGGGAGATTTAATTGTCACAGGAACCTCCGTTCACTCACGCAATTGGCGCGCTGGTGACGCTCTTGGTCGCGGTGAAAAGTTAGAAGATATCGAAGCCAACATGGGCATGGTTATTGAAGGCATTTCCACCACCAAAGCTGCTTACGAACTCGCACAAGAACTGGGTGTCTATATGCCAATTACTCAAGCGATCTATCATGTGATTTATGAAAGCCTTAACATAAAAGACGCCATTTATGATATAATGAATAATGAATTCAAAGCTGAAAACGAATGGTCGTAATTAGCTACTACAAAAAAGGAGGGGCATATGACTCAAGTAAGAAAAGCTGTTATCCCTGCTGCTGGACTCGGAACTCGTTTCTTGCCAGCAACCAAAGCGCTCGCCAAAGAAATGCTGCCTATTGTTGACAAACCAACTATTCAATTTATTGTTGAAGAAGCGTTAAAATCCGGTATCAAAGACATTCTGGTTGTAACAGGTAAATCCAAACGCTCCATTGAAGACCACTTTGATTCAAATTTTGAATTGGAGTACAACCTCAAAGAAAAAGGTAAATCTGATCTTTTAAAACTCGTAGATGAAACGACTGGTATCGGTCTTCATTTCATTCGTCAAAGCCATCCACGTGGGCTTGGAGATGCTGTTTTACAAGCCAAAGCTTTCGTTGGGAATGAATCTTTCGTTGTCATGCTAGGTGATGACCTAATGGACATTACAAATGACAAAGCAGTACCACTTACCAAGCAATTGATGAACGATTACGAAGAAACACACGCTTCAACTATTGCTGTTATGAAAGTGCCACACGACGAAGTTTCTTCTTACGGTGTTATTGATCCACAAGGTGAAGGAGTAAATGGGCTCTACAGCGTTGAAACTTTTGTTGAAAAGCCAAAACCAGAAGACGCACCAAGTGATCTCGCCATTATCGGACGCTACCTACTAACACCTGAAATCTTCTCCATCTTGGAAACACAAAAGCCAGGTGCCGGAAATGAAATCCAGCTGACAGATGCTATTGATACTCTCAACAAAACACAAAGAGTATTCGCTCGTGAGTTCACAGGTGACCGTTATGATGTCGGCGACAAATTTGGCTTTATGAAAACATCTATTGACTATGCCCTCAAACATCCTCAAGTCAAAGACGATATGAAGCAATACATTATTGAGTTAGGCAAGAAATTAGACAAAAAAGAAAACTAACAGACAGCTGTGATGGGTGGCACCTATTCCTAATCAATTGTTCCAAGGAACTCTAATTGATTAAAATCAAAAGTGCTTTTCCAATCACTACCTTTGTTGGGAAAACAATAGCTTGTAAAAGGCAGGGAAAATCTCATCCCTGCCTTACTTTTTGATATCCAAAATTCTTAACGAAGTAGATAATTGCTCAAAGCACTGACTTGAGGTTATAGATAGAGTTTGCGAAGTAAGTCTCAATACTGCTTTTGGCAGACTCGGAAAAAAACCTTTGGAAATGAAAATAGTAACCGCAAATCTACTTTACAACAAACTCTCATTGTACCCAATCTAAATAAAAAACTCATTAAAATTCTGAATGGTCTGTTTTAGGTCTTAAACGGTCATTTTTAACTAAAACTCCGCTTTAGTGATTTCCTAAGACAGAGTTATTTCTATAAAGTTAAAAGATAAATCGCAGAATAGCTACCAATATCACACCAAAAATCACGGTCACTACTAAGTTACGATAGCGAAAAGCAATATAAATTGTTGGAAAGACAGCTATTAAATCTAGCCATTTAAAGGTTGGCAACTGCCCTATCTTCCCATTTGTAAGGCTGGATAAAATCAATGCAAAAATAATAGAGACTGGTAAATACTGTAAAAATCGTTCTACAACTTTAGGTAAGCCACGATATTTTACCAAGATAAAAGGAGTCACCCGCACTAGCCACGTCACCAAGGCTGAGAGAAGAATGGCGACAAATATATAATTATTTATCATCTAGCATTACCCCCGCAGCACAACCTAATAAGGTCGACATAAAAACAGCTAAAGACGAAGAAACAAGCATGCTTAAAACATAGAACGATAAAGCTACCACAGACAAAATCACTACTAGTTTTTGAAATTTTGTTTTATGTAACATCACTAAAAATTGGGAAGAAAAAATCCCAATAAACATGCCTACCAGCGCAAAGTCCAGTCCAAACACTTCTGGATTGGGCAAAAGACTTCCTAATGTCGTTCCGACCACAGAGCCAACAATCCAAGCAAGATAGCTCGTAATATTATTGCCATACATCCACTGAAGCGAAATATCCTTTGTATGGACACGCTCACTTAGTAAAACGCCGTATGTTTCATCTGTCAAGAGTATTCCGATACCGATATTTTGCAATAGACTGGCATGCCAAAAAAAGGTTGATGTATGAAGGCTCAGCAAAAACAACCGCAAATTGATTAAAAAAACTGTCAGAGCAATAGCTGTTACCGGTGCGTAAATCGCAAGAAGTGCTAGCATAGCAAACTGAGCACTTCCTGCATAGACTAAACTGCTCATGAGTGCCATTTCAAGAGGGCTGACATAAGAGGCACCAATAATTCCACAAGCTAGTCCAATACTAATATACCCAAGAGCCGTTGGCATCGCTGCCTTAGCCCCATCCTTAAAACTTTTTCCAATCATATTTATTCTTCCATTGTGTCAAATGCCAGACTTGGCTTAGCATTCAAGCTAAATGTTGCAAGCTTCCCTTTATTCCACTCACTGACGCTCGCATAAGCAATCATTCCTGCATTGTCCCCACAGAGACGCAAAGGCGGTATGATTACCTTGATATCTGTCATTTCAGCTGCTAAACGTTCACGTAAACCTTGATTAGCAGCAACACCGCCCGCAACGACTAAGGTCTTAACAGGATATTTCTCCAAAGCTTTTTTTGTTTTTGCCATGAGAATATCTAAAACAGCAGCTTGAAAACTAGCAGCCAAATTTTCTTTCGACAAACTTTCACCCCTTTGCTCCGCATTGTGACAGAGGTTGATAAAGGCAGACTTCAACCCAGAGAAAGAAAATTCTAAATTATCCTCTTTAATCATCGCTCTCGGAAAATCATAAATATCTTGTCCTTTATGGGCCAATTCATCTATCTCACGCCCAGCTGGATAAGTCAATCCCATCACACGACCAACTTTATCATAAGCTTCTCCAACTGCATCATCGCGTGTTTCTCCGACAATCTGATAATCACCAGCTTCGCTAACATAAACCAATTCCGTATGCCCTCCACTGACTAATAATGCTAAAAGAGGGTATTCTAATTTCTCAACACTCTGAGCCGCCATCAGATGACCTGCCATATGATTGACAGGAATAAGCGGTAAATGATGTGCCCACGCAAAAGACTTGGCAGCTGCCAATCCGACCAAAAGAGCACCAACTAGCCCCGGTCCATAAGTGACTGCTACTGCAGTCACTTCTTTTTCTGTAATACCAGCCTCCGCAAGAGCCTCCTCAATGCAAGCTGTGATAACTTCCACATGATGACGGCTAGCCACTTCCGGTACCACGCCACCAAAACGTTTATGGCTCTCAATCTGGCTGGCAATAACATTGGATAAGAGTTCAGCGTCATTCTTTAAAACCGCTACGCTAGTCTCATCGCAGGAGGTCTCAAAAGCTAAAATATATCTGTCATTCATTGTTTTCCCTTTTCATTACAATCGCATTTTCCACTGGCTCATGATAGTAATTCTTACGCCGAGCGATTTCTATAAATTTCTCTTTTTGGTAAAATAGCAGAGCTGCTTTGTTGGATTCTCTCACTTCGAGAAAAATCTCTTTGTCAATTGGCAGATGTTCAAACAAAGCGGTCGCAATTTTTTGTCCTTGATAGGCTTTCTTAACCGCAATTTGTAAAACTTCCGCTTCAAAATCCGACTCTTGAAAAGCCAGAAAGCCGATTAAATTTTGAGCTTCCAAGGCCAAAACATAAACTGACAAAGGATTTTGTAAATCTTTCTCAATCTGCTCTATATTCCAAGGACTGGCTGCATAAACATCTTTTAATACTTGATAAATCTGCTCCGCCAAATCAGCAACCTGCTTTTTTTCATCTTTTTTAATCTCAATCATAAGCGCTTGATGTAAGAATCGTTCGTTTCTTGATGATTTTTGAGCCAATTCTCTTCTGCTTCCACTCGCTTGAGGTAATTCGGTACGAAATCATGAACAGAACGGGCTGGTAATTGTAGGCCGATTTTAGCAAGGAGCACAGCGCTTGGCAAGGTTGCTTTGATAAGAGCTGATGGCAAAGCGGATTGAATCTGCTCCGCAAAATTTTCCACTTCTCCTACAAAAGTTACCTGAGAAGCAGACTTGGCTTTTTCTAACACTTCTTCAAAAGATAAATGAGCTTCCGGCTGAGTTGCTCTGCCATTTTCATAAAAACCAGCATAGACATTGTTGCGTCTAGCATCCATGAGAGGAATGACCAAGCCGTCAATGTCCTCTGCCACCATAATCCGCAAGCTAGAAACTCCCACCAAATCTATTTTAAGCGTATGTGCTAACGTTTTGGCCGTTGCCACAGCAATTCGCAAACCTGTATAACTACCAGGACCTTCTGCAACTACAATGCGACCTAAGTCACTTGGTTTCAAATCCAAACTTTCCATTAAAAAATCAATAGCCGGCATCAATGTAACGCTATGATTTTTCTTAATATTTATCGTCATCTCAGCAAGCAACTTATCATCTTCTAAAATCGCAATTGCTAGGGCTTTGCTGGATGTGTCAAAAGCTAAAACTTTCATTCTTATCTTTCCTTTGTGATAATCTACTTTCTATTATACTACAAAAAATACGGATTTCCTCAATATGATTTCCAAAAAAACAAGACCTTTTGAAAATCGTTTTCCTAGTTTTTCTCACTTCTTTCTTTTACTAAATAACCTTTTTATGATATAATGATTATAATTGTAACGTATCAAAATCAATTTATTACCCAGAAAATCAAATAGATGGAGACCGCCCTTGAAAATAAGGTGGCTATTTTCTGGTAGATTGATCATGAATGAGAAAGGAATTGAAATGATTTACAAAGTTTTTTATCAAGAAACAAAAGAACGCAATCCACGTCGGGAAAACACGCATTCTCTCTACTTGGATATTGACGCCAAAGACGAACTAGAAGGACGCATCAAAGCCCGGAAACTCGTCGAAGAAAAAACACCTTATAATGTTGAATTAATTACACTTTTGTCTGACAAACATTTAGAATACGAAAAAGAATCAGGCAACTTTACAATTACGGAGCTCTAAACCATGTCATATACTTTAAAACCCGAAGAAGTCGGTGTATTTGCCATTGGTGGTTTAGGAGAAATCGGAAAAAATACCTACGGGATTGAATACCAGGATGAGATTATCATCGTTGATGCAGGGATTAAATTTCCTGAAGACGACCTCTTAGGGATTGATTATGTCATTCCTGATTATTCTTATATCGTAGAAAATATTGACCGTATCAAAGGAGTGTTGATTACTCACGGTCACGAAGACCACATCGGAGGGATTCCCTTCCTTCTCAAGCAAGCAAATGTTCCCATTTATGCTGGACCACTTGCCCTTGCACTGATTCGTGGTAAATTGGAAGAGCACGGACTTTTACGTGACGCTAAACTCTACGAAATCAATCAAAATACCGAACTTCAATTTAAAAATTTAAAAGCAACCTTCTTCCGCACAACTCACTCTATCCCAGAGCCTTTGGGAATTGTCATCCACACACCTCAAGGGAAAATTGTTTGTACGGGTGACTTCAAGTTTGACTTTACCCCCGTTGGCGAGCCAGCAGATTTACATCGAATGGCAGCTCTTGGGGAAGATGGCGTTCTAGCACTTCTTTCTGATTCCACCAATGCAGAAATTCCAACTTTCACAAATTCCGAAAAAGTCGTTGGTCAATCTATCATGAAAATCATTGAAGGCATTCACGGGCGGATTATTTTTGCCTCCTTTGCCTCAAATATCTTCCGTCTTCAACAAGCTGCGGATGCTGCGGTTAAAACTGGCCGAAAAATTGCTGTTTTTGGACGCTCAATGGAAAAAGCCATTGTCAACGGAATTGAACTAGGTTATATCAAAACCCCAAAAGGGACGTTCATTGAACCAAATGAAATTAAAGATTATCCTGCAAATGAAATTCTAATCATGTGTACAGGAAGTCAAGGAGAGCCAATGGCAGCTCTTTCACGCATTGCGAATGGAACACATCGTCAAGTGCAGCTTCAACCAGGTGATACAGTGATTTTCTCTTCTAGTCCTATCCCTGGAAATACCACCAGTGTCAATAAGCTCATCAACACCATTTCAGAAGCTGGCGTTGATGTTATCCATGGAAAAATCAATAATATCCATACCTCTGGGCACGGAGGGCAACAAGAACAAAAACTCATGCTTCGCTTGATAAAACCGAAGTATTTCATGCCAGTCCATGGTGAATACCGCATGCAAAAAGTCCATGCCGGGCTTGCAATGGATACAGGTATCCCTAAAAAGAATATCTTTATCATGAGCAATGGAGACGTCCTTGCTTTAACTGCCAATTCAGCTCGTATTGCAGGAAGTTTCAATGCCCAAGATATTTATGTTGATGGTAATCGTATCGGAGAAATCGGTGCTGCAGTCCTTCGCGACAGACGTGACCTTTCCGAAGATGGCGTTGTCCTTGCAGTAGCTACCGTTGACTTTAAATCAAAAATGATTTTGGCTGGTCCTGATATTCTTAGTCGCGGTTTTATCTATATGCGTGAATCAGGTGAACTGATCCGTCATAGCCAACGTATTCTTTTCAATGCGATTCGTATTGCATTAAAAAATAAAGATGCTAGCATCCAGTCAGTCAATGGTGCTATCGTAAATGCTCTTAGACCATTTTTATATGAAAACACAGAGCGTGAGCCCATTATCATCCCAATGATTTTAACACCAGATGAAGAAATCTAGCAATACAATCCTTACATAGTAAAAAAACAACTTGATTTGGGTAAAGTCAAGTTGTTTTTATTGTAGCTTGGTCATAACGACCAAACGAGTGGAAACTCTGGAGTTTTATCAACATTCTAATTTAATTTTTATACATATTCAGCTCCCAACTTCCACAAGTCTGAACCAAGAGAGAATGGCAACAAAAAAGAGAGGCAAGCCTCCCTTTTCTATACTGATGAATTATTTAGCAATTTTTGCAAAGTATTCAAGAGTACGTACAAGTTGTGCAGTGTATGACATTTCGTTATCGTACCAAGATACAACTTTCACCAATTGTTTTCCGTCAACATCAAGAACTTTAGTTTGAGTTGCATCAAACAATGAACCAAATGACATACCTACGATATCTGAAGATACGATTGGATCTTCTGTGTAACCGTATGATTCGTTAGCTGCTGCTTTCATAGCTGCATTTACTTCATCAACAGTTACATTCTTTTCAAGAACAGCAACCAATTCAGTAACTGATCCAGTTGGAGTTGGAACACGTTGGGCTGAACCATCAAGTTTACCGTTCAATTCTGGGATAACAAGACCGATAGCTTTAGCAGCACCAGTTGAGTTAGGAACGATGTTTGCAGCACCAGCACGAGCACGGCGAAGATCACCTTTACGATGTGGACCGTCAAGAATCATTTGGTCACCAGTGTAAGCGTGGATTGTTGTCATCAAACCTTCAACGATACCGAAGTTGTCTTGAAGTGCTTTAGCCATTGGAGCCAAGCAGTTTGTAGTACATGAAGCACCTGAAATAACTGTTTCAGTACCATCAAGAACATCGTGGTTAGTGTTAAATACGATTGTTTTAACATCGTTTCCGCCAGGAGCAGTGATAACAACTTTCTTAGCTCCACCTTTAAGGTGTTTTTCAGCTGCATCTTTCTTAGCAAAGAAGCCAGTTGCTTCCAAAACGATTTCTACACCGTCAGTAGCCCAGTCGATTTGTTCTGGGTCACGTTCAGCAGAAACTTTAACGAATTTACCGTTAACTTCGAATCCACCTTCTTTAACTTCCACAGTACCGTCGAAACGACCTTGAGTTGTGTCATATTTCAACAAATGTGCAAGCATAACTGGATCTGTAAGATCGTTGATACGAGTAACTTCAACACCTTCTACGTTTTGGATACGACGGAATGCAAGACGACCGATACGACCGAAACCGTTAATACCAACTTTAACTACCATTCGTGATTTCCTCCTTATGAAAATCAAAAAATTTTTATGTGAAAAGAGTAACTTGAGTTGCTACAAATCACCTTTCAACATATCTATTATATACTTTATCCCTTAAAATTGCAACTGATTTCAGCATTATTAACAAGGAATATCATTCCTTTCAAAGATTTTCATTTCTCTTTCATTTTCGGAAGCTAAGTGGGAGATATGCAAAAAGAGAGTGGGACAGAAATCAGTAGTTTCGTAAAAACTTGATTTCATCGTCCCACCTCTGTACGGTTGAGTAGAGCTGTAAAAGTTGATTTATCAACGTATTAGAGTCCACTCAACAGTGATTAATTGGCACTAAAGTGCCTAATTAATTGTGCATGGGAAACTCTACATTGACTAAAGTGAATAGAGCTTCTCCAAACCACTGCATCTTATAATTCTGACTATATAAAAAACGCCCGCAACTGCGGACGCATGGGCTTGACTTGATTAAGCTTCACCTTTGTTTTTCTTAATGATTTCTTCTTGTACTGACTTCGGTACATCTTCGTAGTGGTCAAATACCATCATGAAAGTACCGCGTCCTTGTGATGCTGAACGAAGAACTGTTGCATAACCGAACATTTCAGCAAGTGGAACATAAGCACGAACGATTTGGCTGTTACCATGAGCTTCCATACCATCAACACGTCCACGACGAGCTGTTACGTGTCCCATAACATCACCGAGGTTTTCTTCTGGTACAGTAATTGTAACAAGCATCATTGGTTCAAGAATGGTTGGTTGCGCAGTCTTAGCAGCTTCTTTAAGAGCAAGAGAGGCAGCAACTTTAAAGGCTGTTTCAGATGAGTCGACATCGTGGTATGAACCATCATACAGTTTTGCCTTCACGTCAACGATTGGGTAACCAGCAAGAACACCATTTGCCATTGACTCAATCAAACCTTTTTCTACAGCTGGGATGAATTCACGTGGAACGACACCACCAACGATAGCATTTTCAAACTCGAATCCTTTTCCTTCTTCATTTGGAGTAAATTCAATCCAAACATCACCGAATTGACCTTTACCACCTGATTGGCGTTTGAAGAATCCACGTGCTGATGTTTGTGCACGGAATGTTTCACGGTAAGATACTTGAGGAGCACCTACGTTTGCTTCCACTTTGAACTCACGACGCATACGGTCTACAAGGACATCCAAGTGAAGCTCACCCATACCAGAGATAACTGTTTCACCAGTTTCAACGTTAGTTTCAACGCGGAATGTTGGGTCTTCTTCAGCCAATTTTTGAAGGGCAATACCCATCTTATCTTGGTCAGCTTTTGACTTAGGTTCAACCATCAATTGGATAACTGGTTCTGGAACTTCGATAGATTCAAGGATAATTTTTGCCTTTTCATCTGTCAATGAGTCACCAGTTGTAGTATCTTTCAAACCAACAGCTGCAGCAATGTCACCAGAGTAAACTGTTTCGATTTCATTCCGATGGTTAGCGTGCATTTGCAGGATACGTCCAATACGTTCACGTTTTCCTTTAGAAGTATTCAAAACGTATGAACCTGAGTTCAAGACACCTGAGTACACACGGAAGAAAGTCAAACGACCAACAAATGGGTCTGTCATAATCTTGAAAGCAAGTGCTGCAAATGGTTCGTCATCAGATGCAGGACGAGTTTCTTCTTCTTCAGTATCTGGGTTTACACCCTTGATAGCTGGAATGTCAAGTGGGCTTGGAAGGTAGTCAATAACTGCATCAAGCATCATTTGAACACCTTTGTTCTTGAAGGCAGAACCAGCAAGAACTGGGAAGAATTCAACATTGATAGTTGCTTTACGGATGGCAGCTTTTAGTTCTGCTTCAGTAATTTCTTCACCTTCAAGGTATTTCATCATCAAGTCTTCATCAGTTTCAGCAACTGCTTCTACTAATTTTTCACGCCATTCTTGGGCTTGTTCAAGATAATCCGCTGGAATATCTTCTTCAAGAATATCTGTTCCAAGGTCATTTGTATAGATTTCGGCTTTCATGCGAACCAAGTCAATGATACCACGGAAGTCATCTTCTGCACCAATCGGCAATTGAATTGGGTGAGCATTTGCTTGAAGACGATCGTGAAGAGTGCTTACTGAGTAAAGGAAGTCTGCACCGATTTTATCCATTTTGTTAGCAAATACGATACGCGGAACACCATATTCAGTTGCTTGACGCCAAACTGTTTCTGTTTGAGGTTCAACACCTGATTGTGAGTCAAGGACAGTTACTGCACCGTCCAATACACGAAGGGAACGTTGTACTTCAATTGTGAAGTCCACGTGTCCTGGTGTGTCAATAATGTTGACACGGTAATCTTTCCATTGTGCTGTTGTTGCAGCAGATGTAATAGTAATACCACGTTCTTGTTCTTGTTCCATCCAGTCCATTTGTGAAGCACCTTCGTGTGTTTCACCAATTTTATGGATTTTACCGGTATAGTAAAGAATACGTTCAGTCGTTGTTGTTTTACCAGCATCGACGTGAGCCATGATACCGATGTTACGAGTTTTTTCAAGTGAAAATTCGCGAGCCATTTGGTTGTTTCTCCTATTATTTTATTTACAGTTTATTATAACATATTTTAAGAAAAGCGAGTAGGCAAATCCTACCCGCTTGTTGATTACTCATGCTAATTAGTAAGAGTACTAAGCCTTTGAAAGAGCTTTTGCAATTCTCTAAAAAGAGAAGCAATCTTACCAGCGGAAGTGAGCAAAAGCACGGTTAGCTTCAGCCATACGGTGAGTATCTTCACGTTTTTTAACAGCTGCACCAGTATTGTTAGCTGCATCTATGATTTCTTTTGCAAGGCGATCTTGCATAGTGTGTTCTCCACGTGAACGTGAAATAGTTACCAACCAACGAAGTCCAAGAGTTGTACGACGTTCTGGACGAACTTCAACTGGGACTTGGTAGTTAGAACCACCAACACGGCGAGCACGTACTTCAAGTACAGGCATGATATTTTCCATAGCTGTTTCAAATACTTCAAGTGCATCATTTCCAGTAGCTTCTTTGATTTGTTCAAAAGCACCATATACGATTGAAGCTGCTGTACCACGTTTCCCATCAAGCATAACGCGGTTGATAAGACGTGTCACTAATTTTGAATTGTAGAGCGGATCTGGCAATACTTCGCGCTTAGGCGCACGGTTTTTACGACTCATTGATCTTTATCCCCTTTCCTTATGCTTTTGGTTTTTTCGTACCGTATTTAGAACGGCCTTGTTTACGATCAGTTACACCTGCAGTATCAAGTGCACCACGAACGATATGGTAACGTACCCCTGGAAGGTCTTTTACACGTCCACCACGAAGAAGCACAACACTGTGTTCTTGCAAGTTATGTCCGATACCTGGGATATAAGCAGTCACTTCAATCAAGTTGCTCAAGCGTACACGAGCAAATTTACGAAGAGCTGAGTTAGGTTTTTTAGGTGTCATAGTACCAACACGAGTTGCAACACCACGTTTTTGTGGTGAGTTTTCACGAGTAGGTACACGTTTAAGACTATTATAACCAACGTTTAAAGCTGGTGATTTAGATTTTTCTACTTTTGATTTACGCGGTTTGCGAACCAATTGGTTAATTGTAGGCATCTACATTTCTCCTGTTTTTTTAATTTTGGTGATGATACACTTGGTGACAGCTATCATCTGTGTGTACTTTTGCAACATTTGTCAGCACGTCTCTGTACACTTTTGAGAGACCAAAAGTAAAAAGTACCGTCTATTAGTATAACACGAAGACACTTTCTTTGTCAATATATTTTTATAGTTTTCTTGCTGAGTTCCCATCTATTGTCCCGTAGTATTTGTGGCTGAGACACCTGCTCCGTTAGGCGTTGGAGTTTGAGCTGAATTGGTCTCAGCCTGTCCTGTAGTAGCTGAAGTTGCTGGCGCTTGATAGGTTTGAGGATAAGTTTGCCCTGCATCTGTTTGAGGCGTCACAGCATTTTGACTTTCTGTAGCAGCTGCTTCGCTAGCTGCACGCGCCGCGTCATCTTGCTTTTTAACGAAAAATAATCCCGCAGCAAGAATGAGTGCCAAAACTGTAACAATCGAAACTCTCAGCCCCAAGGAGCTTTGATCCAATTTATCCAATATATTTTTTAAATTTTCACCTCATCTATTTGTCAAAAATATTGCCAACTTCTACGCTGATTTTGTTGGACTTCACATCAATAGCTGTCACTTTCAACAATGATTTGTAATCCAAATGTTCGCGTTCTGTTTGTGCATTTTCCGCAAAGACTGCTACACCAGCCAATTCCGAATCAAATTCTCGTAAAAGGCTAATCATGCCGTTGACTGTCCCGCCGCCTTTTAAGAAATCATCTACGATTAACACACGGCTTCCAGCTTTCAGGCTGCGTTTCGACAAGAACATCTTTTCAATACGGTCACCACTTGAACCTGACACATAATTGACACTAACCGTTGAACCCTCTGTGATTTTCAAGTCGCGGCGCACAATGACAAATGGAACATTTAACACATTTGCCACTGCATTTGCCAACGGCACTCCTTTTGTGGCAACAGTCATTACGGCATCAATTTTTTGATTTCGAAACGTCTTGGCAATAATGCGTCCAATGTTGTTTAAAATAGAAGGCGTACTCAGCAAATCCGATAAGTAAATGTAGCCACCGGGTAAAATTCGATTGCTTTCAGACAATTTCGTGCGGAGGTCTTCCACCATTGCTCTAGCTTCTTTATCCGAGATAGAAGGAGTAAAAATAACGCCTCCTCCTGCTCCTGTAATGGTTTCGATATGCCCGATTTCCATTTCTTCAAAAGCACGTTTGATAATGACAATATCTTCGGAAATGGAAGATTTTGCGGACTCATACTTCTCAGCAAATGTATTGAGACTTGTTAATTCGTACGGATGATTGATTAGGTAGTTAGAAATAACTACCATGCGTTCACTTCTTCTTAATTTCATTTTTTCACCAATTTATTTTATTTTCTTCATTATATCATAATCAGTCCAAAAAACGAACATTATTTTTGCAATAACATTCGTTTTTCGTTTTTTACTTATCAAAATTAGGCTTATAGAAAGAGCGGTTGTCCATAGCAAAGATTCGATTGGTCAGCTCACCCTCGCCAACCAAGGCTAGAGCCGAAGTCATCATCATCATTTCCGCATCTAAATTATCAATCATGTGGATAATTTCAGCTTCCATGATTTTCGGACGCACTGGACTACCGTATTCCAACAAACCGTGATGACTTAGCAAAACATGACGGAGAATAATGACATCTTCTCTAGTGTCGTCAATTTTTAATTCTGCCAACACCTTTGTTATTTCTTCATCAATCAAAGCGATGTGTCCGATGAGATTGCCTCGAACAGTGTATTCTGTTTGCTCTGGGCCTGTCAATTCCAGCACCTTTGCTAAATCATGGAGCATAATTCCTGCATAAAGTAAACTCTTATTTAATTGCGGGTAAATCTCACCAATAGCATTTGCCAGCCGCACCATAGTCGCAGTATGAAAAGCAAGTCCTGCCTCAAAAGCGTGGTGATTGGTTTTCGCTGCTGGATAGGAGTAAAATTCTTTATCGTATTTAGCATACAAAGCCCGTACCACACGCTGCCAAACTGGGTTTTCAATTTTGAAGATCATTTGTGACAGATATTCACGTAGTTCTTGGACATCAACTGGTGGTTTTTCCTTAAAATCAGCTGGATTGTTTGGCTCGCCAACTTTAGGCAATCGCAAGGTAATTTGATTGACTTGAGGGGTGTTGTTATACACTTCTCTGCGCCCTTGCATGTGCACGACTTTTCCAGCAGTAAATTCTTCTACATTGTGAGGTTGAGCATCCCATAATTTTCCTTCAATCGTTCCCGTATCATCTTGAAAGGTAAATGCCAAATAATTTTTTCCAGCCCTTGTCTGACGTAGTTCAGCGGATTTGATGAGATAAAATCCCTCAAACAGCTCGTCTTTTTTCATTTGGTTAATCTTCATATTCTTCCTCTTCATCTTGGAAATCTAGCAGACCATTTAAGTCCGACTTGTCCGAAATTTCAATATGGCGCAAAGTTCGCTCGATAGCATTGGTTCTGCGCGTCAGCAATTCATCAATATTGCCAGAAGCGTGTTGCAAATGTTTTTGCGCCTTGAGCAAAATGCCACCAAATTTATTAAATTCTGATTTGACATTGCCCAAAACCTTGCTGATGTCATCTGCACTTCTTTGAATGTTGAGCGTTTTAAAACCGACCGAAAGCGAATTGAGTAGGGCAGACAACGTAGATGGTCCTGCAACCACAATCTGCTCGTCTCGACGCAAACTATCAAAGAATTCCGGATTGCGAACGACTTCTGAATAAAGCCCTTCCGTTGGTAAAAACATCACGCCAAAGTTTGTTGTTGCAGGAGGCGCTAAGTATTTCTTATTGATGTCCTTGGCAAAACGTTTGACACTCGCTAGCAAAGACTTGCGGTACAAATCAATCTCTTCTTTATTTCCTGATTCGTAAGCATCCTCCAAGTGATAGTAGTCAGCAAGCGGAAACTTGGAATCAATTGGCAAATAAATGTATTCTTTTTCTACTTGCCCCGGTAATTTAATTGCGTACTCTACGCGTTCACTAGAGCCTGCAACTGTCGCAAATTCGCGTTCGTACTGGCTCGGCGTCATAATATCTTCAATAATCTGACCGAGTTGCAATTCACCTAAAATTCCACGCGTTTTGGTATTGGAGAGCACTTTATTTAGAGTGCCCACATCACGCGCTACATTTCGCATTTCACCTAGACCGCGATTGACTGACTCTAACTGTTTAGAAACCGTTTCAAAGGAGGTTTGCAACCGCGTCTGCAGCGTTTTCTCTAATTTTTCTTCCACTGTTTGGCGCATTTGTTCTAAACGACGGTCATTTGACTCTTGAATCTGGCGCATTCGTTCGTCTGTCTTATCACGATTTTTGGTTAGATTATCGCTTATCTCTAACCGCATTTCTGTTAAATTTCGATGTAAATCCGTGCGCACCTCTCCCAAACGATCTCCCAGAGCCAATTCCAGCTGTTGCTGTGCTAGAAGGCGTTGCTGCCGCTCCTGCTCAAAACGGTAATCCAACTGATCAGATAATTGATCGGCTTGATCTTCAAAAATCTTCTTCGCTTGATCTGTCTGTTGCTGATTCTTTTGCCACAAAAGAAAGGTCACAATAAGAATTCCCAGCAATAAGAAGATGATTACAAACTCCATACTAACTCCTGTCTTTGCTATAAATGATAATAACATAACCCGATTGGCACTCTAAAAAAACGGGCTCATCTATAAATTCGTTAGAAGCATACACTTTTTTAAAAAAATAATTGGATTCGTTTAAAGGATATTTGGCGCCTTCAATGCTCAACCGACTATTGTCCGCAGGCATAAAAGCTAAATAGTTCAGACCAGCTACTGGCTTTACCTCGTGCCGCCCTTGAGGACAATAGCAGAGCTGATTTTGTGCATTGCACAGTCGAATTTGCTGCATATAAGGAGTAATTTCTGGATTACTCGGCAAGAAAATATTTGCCAAAGTATGATCCAAGCGCCCGCCAAAAGCACCAAAAATCGTCACTTGCGCCTGTGGAGAACGTGCAAAAACAGCTTTGACAGCCAACTCTAAATCCGTATCATCTTTTTCAGGTTGTGCTTGAAGTACCTCTTTCGATTGAGAACAAATCAAAGCCAACTCTTCCTCCGAAACAGAATCAAAATCACCGACCGCTAAATCTGGGCAAATGCCTTGTTCAATGAGAAACAGGCTTCCTCTGTCCACTCCGATAAAAATGTCAAAATCCACTTGAAAACTATCTATCATCCCGCCAGCAAAAAGAGCAATTTTAGTCATGCAATGCTTCTTTCAATGTTTGAACCTGATGAGCGACATCTCCTTTGAAAACGTAACTGCCCGCTACAAAGACATTAGCACCAGCTTCTTTAGCAATGCCAATGGTTTCATCATCAATACCACCATCTACTTCAATATCAAAGTCTAGTTGGTTCACTTCTCTCAAAACGACTAATTCGCGTACTTTATCCATTGTTTCTGGCAGAAAGGCTTGCCCACCGAAGCCTGGATTAACAGTCATAACCAAGACTTGATCAACCAAATTCAAAACATTTTTCACCGCTTCAACGGGCGTTCCCGGATTGATAACAACACTTGCCTTGACACCAGCTGCCCGAATCTTTTGCAAAGCTCCGTGAATATGCGGCGTTGCTTCAGCATGGATACTGATAATATCTGCACCCGCACGAGCAAAATCTTCAATATGGTGTTCTGGATTGGAGACCATGAGATGACAATCAAACACCAACTTACTATGTGGTCGCATGCTCGCTACCACACCCGCACCGAAGCTGATATTGGGTACAAAATGTCCGTCCATAATATCAATATGAGCGTAATCTGCCCCTGTGGCTTCTAATTTTTTCAATTCTGATTCAAAATTAGCATAGTCTGCACTTAAAATAGACGGTGCAATTTTATAAGGTTTCATTTGACTTCCTCCTCACTTAGGTTGCTTTTTAGCTACTTTTTTATAGGTTTCACGACGGTTTTCAATTTCGCTCAGAAATTGCAAGTAATTCTCGAAACGAAAAGCTGCAATTTGTTCCTTTTCAACGGCAGGTTTTACTGCACAATTCGGTTCATGCGTATGCGTGCAGGTCCGAAATTTGCAGCCATGACTGACTTTTGCAATTTCAGGAAATGCTCGATTTAAATCCTCTGCATTGTCTACTTCATAATCCAGCGAAGAAAATCCCGGTGTGTCTGCAATTTTTCCCCCATTGAGATTGTAAAAACTAACCACTCTAGTTGTGTGGCGACCACGACCCAAACTTTCTGAAATTTTTCCGGTTTCCAACTGTAAATCTGGCACCATTTTATTGAGCAGAGTAGATTTGCCAACCCCAGTTTGTCCCATGAAAACAGTCGTCTTAGCTGTTAAAAACGGCAAAAGTTCTGTTATTGTCTTGGCAGTATCATAGCCGATAGAGCGATAAATATCAAGGAAAACGTCTAACTCCTTGTCGTTCGCCAACAAATCTAATTTACTGATATAGATAATCGAGTGGATAGCTTTCTGCTCCAAGAGAACTAAATAACGGTCCAAAAGATTGGGATTAAAATCTGGCTCTTTGGCACTCATTATCACGACAGCTTGATCGATATTAACGATGGGCGGCCTCACTAGACTGTTTTTTCGCTCTGCTATTTTTAAGATATAACCTTCAGAATCTTTCTCAGCAGAAAATTCGACCTCATCCCCCACATAGGGAGTTTGTCCTTTCTTGCGGAAATTTCCTCTAGCTCTAGTCTGATAAACCTTGCCTTCTGACTCTACATAATAGAAACCTGCTAAGGCTTTCACGATTATTCCTTTCAAATGGACTCCTTTAACGCTTAATAAGTTTATTATAACAAAAAAAGCAGTATTTTGCTTTTTAGTGCAAAAAAATGATGAAAAACGTTTCTAATATGGTATAATAGATACCAAGCGGAAATGGCGGAACGGCAGACGCGCATGCTTCAGGCGCATGTGTCCATTCGGACGTGAGGGTTCAAATCCCTTTTTCCGCATTTTTATTTCGTTTGATAGTTGTCAACTGTATCGCACTTCACTTCACGTTATGTGCGCTTTGCTTTCTCGCCTAAAACGAAATAGCCTATTTTGAATGCTTCTATCGAGCCCATTCAAAAATTGCTTATTCTAAATTTTGGAAAGGTGGCCCAGCTTGGTACGGCACCGGACTCGAAATCCGGCAAATGGATTTTATTCATGCGCGGGTTCAAATCCCGTCCTTTCCTTATAAAGAACCTCACTAAGACGAACTTAGTGAGGCTTTTTGTTTACAATATTATTCAACTCATCTGAATCCCTCGTCATATAAGCTATCTGCTAAACGCGCAAATTCTTGCAAATCAAGCGCTTCTCCTCGTACACTTGGAGATAACTCAGCATTGTCCAAAGCGGACTCTAGCTTTGTTTTGACTTCATTAGACTTCCCAAAATAACTGGTCAGATTATTCCAGAGGGTTTTCCGACGGTGAGTAAAGCTAGCTTTTGAGACTTTGAAGAAGAAAGCCTCATCATTGACCTCAACTGCCGGCTGGTCTCTGCGGACCATCTTGAGGATAGCCGAATCCACATTTGGAGCAGGAACAAAGACTGTTCGTGGTACGATAAAAGCGACCTTGGCAGTCATATAATACTGCACCGCTATTGACAAACTGCCATAAGATTTACTATTGGGCTGCGCCGATATGCGATCAGCCACTTCTCGCTGCATCATCACGACAAATTCACTAAAAGGAATGCCACTCTCAATCAGGTGCATGAGGATAGGAGTGGTAATGTAGTAGGGTAGGTTGGCCACCACTTTGATAGGAAGATTTGGATTAGCAAATTCCTTGATTCGGGCTTGCAAGTCTGACTTAAGAATATCTTCATTGACCACGCGCACATTGTCAAAATCCCGCAGAGTATCTGCCAAAATCGGCACCAAGCGCTCATCAATTTCAAAAGCCATGACTTCGGCTGCATTTTCCGCCAAAAACTCAGTCAGTGCCCCGATGCCTGGTCCGATTTCGATAACATTAACATTCTCATCAATCTCAGCTGTGTCCACAATTTTTTGTAAAATATTGGTATCAGTCAAGAAATTCTGACCGAACGATTTTTTAAAAGTAAAGCCATGACGCTCAAGCACAGCCCGCGTCACACTATAATCCGCAATTCTCATAAATCTCTTTTCTATCTATTAGCTAAATAAAATATATAAAATTCGCATAATTCCCAGCACAAGCAAAATCCAAAATGCTGGATGAATACGGCGTTTAGTTTCTGTTGAAGTAGATTCAGTCACATCAGCCATTTGCTTGTTTTTTTGATTTTTACGTTTCTTCAACTCATCTTGGTAAGCAACCGAATTTAGAATATTGTTTTCTGGTAGCATGTTTGAAGCATAAGCATCTGGGAAGCCCATAGCTCCCCCAAGCAAATCCTCGTCCGCTAAAGAAAAATCTAAATCTTCTGGTCGATTTTGCTGAATAGCACGGACATTTTTTAAAAGTTTGTCAGAAGAAATAGACAACTCATCCATAGAAATAATTTCTAAAACGTCAAATCCTAGCGTATCGCCCCCTTTGATATTTGCAGTAATGTAGCGAACAAAGTCATCGTACAATTGCAAAGTCTGTGGAGCATGTTGCTCTAAAAAAGACCGATTGTGGTGGGCATTTTGCTGGAATTTTTCAATGGAAAGAGTAACTCCCATATTCTGCTCTTGATAAAATTCTTCTGCTTTCTCTTTATCTTCTTTTTCAAGCTCTTCTACTTTTTTCCACAAATCAATAGCTGCTTGCAGCTCTTCTTCACCCCAAAATAGTTGCCAGAAATAAGGAATCGTATAAATTCCCTCCGCTAAAACACGTGTCTCATCTCCGTTTTTTAAATAAATATAGCTTCTATTTGCCATGTCGATTCCTTTCGTACTCTTTCATCACATTTTCAATATCTGTCAATCCAATCCCAAACAATTCTAGTCGTTTAAGCAACTGTTTTCCATTTGAATAGCCAATGCGGAGTTCTTCTCCTAAAAATTCACGACGTTTGCGGCTGTCATTGCCTGCCAGAAATCCTAAGCGAATCAAATCTGAACGTGTGATATCAAAATCAGTCTTTTTTTCAAAATGTTTAGTCACCTGCGAAAGAGCAGCTTTTAAATCTTCATATGAAGCATGCTCAATACCTAATGATTCCCCTTTATTTTTAGACTTAGGAGCAGCCTCATCACGCCTTAAAAAAGCATGCTGAACACTAGGGATCGCTGTCATAATCATCCTACGAATCCGCTCACCATTGACATCTGGGTCTGTAAAAACGATGACTCCATGCAGATTATGAAGGCGTTTGATGCGCTTTATATCTTCTTGGCAAATCGCAGACCCTCTCGTTTCGTAAGTTTCTACGTCAAAATACCGCTTGAGATTGGCTGTATCATCTCGACCTTCTACAACAATGACTTGAGAAATTTTTTCTTTCATCAATCTTCTTTCAAATTAAATATTCGCAGCGCATTTTCATAGGTCGCTTGTGCAACTTCTTCGACAGTCAAACCACGAAGTTCTGCAATCTTGTCTACAACATAGCGAGTATAAGCCGTCCGATTTTCACGACCACGTTTTGGAACAGGAGCTAAGTAAGGTGCGTCCGTTTCAACTAGGATTTTGTCCAAAGGGAGATTTTGCGCAGCTTCCTGCACATCTACAGCCTTCTTAAACGTGACCACACCCGAAAATGAAATCATCATACCAAGTTGGATAAAACGCTCTGCCATTTCCAAAGAACCTGAATAAGAGTGCATAATACCACCACATGGACCTACACCTTCACTTTTAATAATCTCATATGTGTCGTCCAAGGCATCACGAGTGTGCACTACAAAAGGCAAGTCAAGATCTTTTGACAATTGAATCTGCCGTCGAAAAACTCGCTCTTGCGTCTCTTTCGGTGCTGTCATCCAATGATAATCCAATCCAATTTCACCCAAAGCAATGACCTTAGGATCATGCAAATGACTGACAAGCATATCCTCCACTTCCTGCGTGTAAGAACCTGCCTCAGTTGGATGCCAACCAATCGTGCTGTATAGTTCGTCATATTGACGAGACAGCACTAGCGACTTTTCAATGGTTTCTGTATCAAAACCCACAATATTCATCTTGGTAACACCTAGCTCGCGTGCGAAAGCAATTTCTTCAGCTTCTTTTCCTGCGAAATTGTCCACGTTGAGGTGTGTATGTGTGTCAAATATGTTCATCATTCATTCCTCTTTATATCAGTTTCTATTATATCAAAATCTCGTGGTAAATGCAGTTTGTCTCGTTGTTATCCAACAAAAAAACCAGCGGTCTCGAGTTTCCGTTGGTTCTTCATCTTGTATTCGTTTGGATTATGCAGCCAAAACTTTGCGTCCTTTACGACGACGGCTAGCAAGCACACGACGACCGTTTTTAGTTGCCATACGATGACGGAAACCGTGTTTGCGCGCACGACGGATTTTACTTGGTTGATAAGTACGTTTCACTTTGAATACCTCCTCTTAGATTCTTGTATTCGTTTAGCCGGCTATGTGATCAGTTACTAAACATACTTTACTATTCTATATGATTCTACGCCTTTTGTCAATAGCAGTGCGGAATTGTTTTTGGTAAATCTAAAGAAAGGTTGCTTAAACCTCTTACAATTCTCTGGTTGCCTCATAAAAAGGAATGAGTGTTATCATAGCAGCCTGAAGCTCATCCAGAACTTGCCTTATTGATGTGGCTTGGGCTAAATCTACATCGTATTTCACTAATACTTTACGAACTTGCCCTGTTTTTACTTGTTGGCTCAAATACTGTCGATTTTCTTCTATTCCAGCAAATCGTTGACTGACACCATTTATTTGAGCCAAGTAATAAACCGGAGTTGCGATTGGCACCTGCAAAACTCGATTTTGCTTCGTCAGACTGGTTTCATCTTTCTTGCGCTCGATAAAGCTGACTTCTAACGATACTCCAAAATCTCTTGGCTTCCCATATAAACGCAGCGCAAACATTGGTTCTGTGATATCGCCATAACCACACAAATAGTTCCAAAAATGGGGACGCAAAATTTGAACTTGATTCATCCAGTCGCTGGTACGCTCCAGAGTTAATTTTGGATAAAATCTTTGAAATTGCTTAACCAAGTCCGAAAATTCTGCGCGTGCTGCCTGACCTTTCTGTTTGAAATCAAGCATCATTTCTCTCAATTCTCCCGCTTTATCAGGAGAAATATATTTATGTCCTTGTAATGCTAAGTAAGTTTCAATAGCTGGAAAAATAGACATGTAAGCTCCTTTCTTATCAATCTCAAGCACGTCAATTAGTGGACTAAACGGAAAGAAAGACTGAAAAGAAATTCTTCTCAGTCCTTAGTTTATTATTCACTGTCAATATCCACAACAACATAACGGTTTGGTTCGTCACCCTCTGAATAGCTGGTAAGCCCGTCCATTTTAGAAATAATTCGGTGAATAATTTTCCGCTCATTGTTAGACATAGGGTCGGTTTTTTGACTATGTTGGTATTCCAACACACGATCAGCTAGCTTCTGAGCGTAGCTTTGTAGAACTTCTGCTCGATGTTCTACATAATCATTGACATTGATAGAAATGTAAAAACTCTTAGAATAGCGATTATAAAGATAATTCTGTGCCAACAATTGAAGAGCTTTCAGCACTTTTCCGTGATAGCCAATAATGCGACCAGGCTCATTGGTATCAATCTGCATATTGATGGTTCGACGATTATGAGTACTTGCAATGCTAGCTTCAACATCCATTTCGTCCACGATGTTTTGCACATAGCCCGTCACACTCGCAACAACTTCTTCAACATCATAATTTTCTTCCACTTGAATGCCCAAATCTTCAAAATCAGCCGACTCTTCAGCTATCGGTTGGACTTCCGAGCGTTTTTCTACAGCCTGGTCAAAAGAAATAATCTTGTCAGTTGTCTTTTCTTCTTGAGCGACCGATTTTTGAAAATTTACGATGTCACTATCTTTCAATAAGTCAATTGTGCCTGTTTCTTCAAGAATCGTGCTGGCTTCTTTTTCGTGCTTCAAAATTTCAGCTTTGACATCATCTGAGATTTCTTTGCCTTCTCCTTCGATTTTTTTAATGGCTGCAACAACATGTCCTAAATCAACAGTTGCTTCACTCACACTTTTAACGGGCTCATTTTGAGCATTGATTGCTTCCGGAACACCTTTGACAGCTTTTTGGTTAGCTTTTACTACAGTTGTTTCGTTAATAGATTCCACATCAACTTGGGCTAATTTCTTGCCAAATAATCCTAAAAATCCTTTTTTCTCACGAGAAATCACCTTGATATGTGCTTTCATCCGTGGAATATCTAACTCGCGCAAGCCATTTTGAATGGCTTCTTCAACACTCGCTCCTGTAAATAATACCATACAAGTGCCTCCTTACTTTCTCTTTTTTTGTGCTTTACGATAAGCACGTTTTTTCTTTTCTTCACGTTCCCGCTCAGCAGTCGCTTTCGCTTCTCTTTCTGCAATGATTTTATACGGATTGCTTAGTAAAAGCGTTTGGAACACCTGATACGCATACGATGTGCTCCAATATAAAGCAACCCCACTTGCTACACTCATGGCAAAGAAGAAGACAAATAGCGGCATGACAAACATCATTCCTGTCATCAAGCCATTACGCTCTGCCATTCCTTTATTGCTCAACCAAGTACTCAAAAAGGTGAAAACAGCTGCTAAAACTGGCAAAATATAATAGGGATCTGTCGCGCCCAGATTCAGCCATAGAAAGTGCCCTACTTTAAGAAATTCAACACGCGTCAAAGCATGATACAAGGCAATCAACACAGGCATTTGAATGAGCAAGGGCCAAAATGATGCCGATGGCTTTACTCCTAATTCCTTATACAGCTTTTGTGTTTCTTCTGCCAAACGACTGCGACTTTCCATGTCGCGTCCTGGATACTTCGCCTGCAATTCTTTCACTAACGGCTGCGCTTCCTGCATTTTCCGAGAAGCATTGATCTGCAATTGGAAAACAGGCAAAAGAACTGTCCGAATAATCAATGTGAAAAGAATAATCCCAATTCCTGTACTCCCATTGAATGACAGGAAACGAATCGTTACGGCGAAGAAATAGACAAATCTCTCCCATAAATCCGGCGAACTCGCTGTGACCTCACTCGTCCCACACGCCGTTAAGATGAGCGAAGCTAAAACTAAAAGCCCCGCCAGTTTACTTTTCTTTTTCACTACTCAAACCTTCCTGATAAATTTTTGCTATTTTTAGTACATGAAGCAAATTTTGCTCTAATTCTTGATAAGTCAGAATTTCCACACCTTTGCGTGCAATAACGACAAAATCAAGCGCTGCCAACTCTGCTTGATGAGCTATCAAAACGTGTCGAATACGGCGTTTAATCTTATTGCGCATGACCGCATTTCCTAGTTTTTTACTGACAGATATTCCTACTCGAAAGTGTTTTTGTTTCTTTTCTAATTTATAAATGACGAATTTTCTATTGGCAAAACTTTGCCCACTTTTGAAAATCGCATTAAAATCTTTCTCGCTCTTGACGCGATAGCTTTTCTTCAAAACTCAACTCCATCTACCAAAATTATATCTATTATACCATAATTTTCAAAAAAACCAATAAGATCAGGCATATTCACCATTTTACTCTATCCAACTGATACAAAACGCATGTAATTCACTCTTAGTCTGTTAAAGGAATCGTAAAGCCAAAAAAGAGCGACTAAGATTGGCCCCTAATCGCCCTTTTCCATTTGCTACGAAATGATTACATGCATTCATCAATCTGAACAATGCTGGGTTTTTAACTATTTTTTAGATTCTTTTGCAAAAAATTGTGTGGCTGCAACCGCTGCTTTCCAGCCTTTGTACAATTTTTGGCGCTCTAGCCCTGACATAGTTGGCTGGAATGTTTCCCCGACCGCATTTAATGTTTTCAACTCCTCCATGTCTTTCCAATAACCAACCGCAAGACCTGCCAGAAAAGCTGCCCCAAGAGCTGTTGTTTCCAAATTTGCCGCACGCGCTAACTCAATTCCCAGAATATCTGCTTGGAACTGCATGAGGAAATCATTCATGGCAGCACCACCATCTACCTTCAGAACTTGGATAGCTGTACCTGTGTCCATTTGCATGGTGTCAATGATATCACGCACTTGATAAGCAATGGATTGCAGAGTTGCCTTGATGAAGTCTTCTTTACTTGTTCCACGCGTCAAGCCAAAAATGGAACCTCTTGCTTCTGGATCCCAATAAGGCGCTCCAAGCCCTGTAAAAGCTGGAACAAGGTATACTTCATTTTCATTGGTAGATTTTTTTGCATATCTCTCAGACTCAGGTGAGCTAGCAATCATACGAAGACCGTCACGAAGCCACTGAATGGCACTACCCGCAATAAAAATCGAACCTTCCAAAGCATAAGTTACTTTGCCATTTATCCCATAACCAATGGTCGTCAAAAGATTATTTTTGGATAAATTGCACTCCTGACCAGTATTCATAATGATGAAAGAGCCTGTCCCATAAGTATTCTTCACCATTCCCGGCTCAAATGCTAATTGCCCAAAGAGAGCTGCCTGCTGATCGCCCGCCATTCCTGCAATTGGTACCTCTCCACCATAAAAATGATAAGGTGCTGTTTTACCGTAAATTTCTGAATTCGAGCGAACTTCTGGCAACATCGCTTTAGGAATGTTGAGTAAGGACAAAATCTCATCATCCCATTGGAGCTCTTTGATATTGTATAGCATGGTCCGCGCTGCATTTGAATAATCAGTCACATGAGCTGCACCATCCGTTAATTTCCAGACTAACCAGGTATCAATCGTACCAAAGAGCAATTCTCCTCGCTCTGCACGTTCCTGCGCTCCCTCTACCTGATCTAAAATCCAGCGTACCTTGGTCGCAGAGAAATAAGCATCTATGATCAAACCTGTTTTTTGATGAAAGAAATCTACATATCCATCTTGCTTGAGCTTTTCTGCTAAAGGAGCTGTTTGCCGAGACTGCCAGACAATGGCATTGTAAATGGGCAAGCCCGTTTCTTTATCCCACACAACCGTTGTCTCCCGTTGATTGGTAATGCCGATTGCTTCAATCTCTGTGGGCTTGATGCCACTTTCAATAAAAGCATTTGCAATGACCGACTGCACAGAATTCCAAATCTCATTTGCATTGTGCTCAACCCAGCCCGCCTGTGGAAAAATCTGAGTAAACTCTTTTTGACTCGTGGCAACCTTCTCACCCTTTTTATTGAAAATAATCGCCCGTGAGCTGGTTGTCCCTTGGTCAATCGCCATGATATAGGTTTCTTGTGACATAAAACGCCTCCATTGTATGTTCTGCTTTTATTATACACAATAAAGCGCTTTCTTTCTATCTTTTTCTTCTGTTTTTGTGAAAATTTCACTTAAACTTTGTTTCAAGCATATAAAAAACGACTTCCTTTCAGAAGCCGTTTCATTATTTACACATTACAAACGAGCGTTCAATTCTTTGCTCAATTCTTCAAATCCTGGTTTTCCAAGAAGAGCAAACATATTTTTCTTGTAAGCTTCTACACCTGGTTGGTCAAATGGGTTAATAGCATTCAAGTAGCCAGAAATAGCAATAGCCAACTCAAAGAAGTAAATAGTATAGCCAAGAGTAAAGGCATCTTGCTCAGGAAGTGTTACATACATATTTGGCACGTCACCGTCAGTATGAGCCAGAAGTACACCGTCTGTCGCTTTCTTGTTAACAAAGTCAACATCTTTTCCTTGAAGATAGCCAAGTCCGTCTAAGTCTTCTGCCAATTCAGGAATCGTTACGTTTTTGCGTGGTTTGTCCACACGGACAACTGTTTCAAACATAATACGCGCACCTTCTTGGATAAATTGTCCAAGAGAGTGAAGGTCTGTTGAGAAATTAGCAGATGTTGGATAAATACCTTTTTGGTCTTTTCCTTCTGACTCACCAGCTAATTGTTTCCACCATTCTGAGAAGTATTGCAGAGATGGTTCGTAGTTAACCAAAATTTCAGTCGCATAGCCTTTGCGATAAAGGATGTTACGAAGAGCTGCGTACTGATAAGCTTCGTTTTCTGCAATCTTGTCTGAAGTGTAGTCCTTACGAGCAGCATTAGCACCTTCCATAAGGGCTTTGATGTCTGCGCCTGATGCTGCAATTGGTAGAAGTCCTACTGCTGTCAATACAGAGAAACGTCCGCCAATGTCATCTGGCACCACAAATGTTTCCCAACCATTGGCATCTGCTTCCACCTTAACTGCACCTTTTTGGCGGTCAGTTGTCGCATAGATACGTTTGTTAGCTTCAGCTTCACCATATTTTTTAATCAAAAGTTCTTTGAAGACGCGGAAAGCAATAGCAGGTTCTGTCGTTGTCCCTGATTTAGAAATCACATTAACTGAGAAATCTTTATCTGAAACGTATTCTACCAAGTCTGCAAGGTAAGTAGATGAAATAGAATTTCCAGCATAAAGGATTTGTGGAGCTTTGCGTTCTTCTTTGGTTTGCAAGTTTGCAAAATGATTGCTCAAGAAATCAATCGCTGCTTTTGCTCCAAGGTATGACCCACCAATCCCAATCACGACCAAAACATCGCTGTCTGATTTGATTTGTTCTGCCGCTTTCAAAATGCGAGCGAATTCTTCTTTGTCATAGTTTTCTGGAAGGTCAAGCCAGCCACGGAAGTCACTTCCTGCACCAGTTCCTTTGCGCAACAGTTCATCTACCGCAGAAACTTGTGTTTGCATGTAATCTACTTCATGCGGTGCAACAAATTTTCCAAGCACGTTTGAGTAATTAAACTGAATATGTGTCATTATAGTCCTCCAATTTTTCTTCTCTACTATGATACCGCTTTACTACTTTTTTATCAAGCAATTTTCTTGAATAAAACGTTTCCAAATTGTTTTTTTATAATTAACTTTCAAAAATCGCAATCTCATACCAACCTTTAAAGCAATCGTTTGCGTAAATCAAAAAATAATCACCCACAGAATACTTCTAAAATAAAAAATAGAGGAAAATAAATAGTAGCCTAATCTTAGGTTCGAGAGTTTAACTAATGTTTCCTTTTTTGAGTCGATTATTTTGCAGAGACAGCAAAAGTGCCAACAGTGAAAAGACAACAAAAATAAACCAGCACAAGTAGATATTGTAGGCAGAGAGAACTGAAAAGAGGACCGTTCCCAATGGCAGAGAAAAGGTAAATAATAATCCGAGAAAGTTATTGCTTTGAGCCAAGACATCAGACGGTAGATTTGCCATTAACATAGCATCTAGTTTAGGCGTGGATTTCCCCATTATGTAAGCAGAAAAAGCTAAAATAAGAATCCCAATGATGGATGGCAATCCTACTAAGTTGCTAATGCCAACTAATCCAAATGAAGAACTATTCATTATGAGCAGAAATGAGAATGATTTTTTTGAAAAATAATCGTGAGGTGTTAAACTTCCTAAAATGGCGCCAACTAACAAAACAACTTCTACGATCAAAAGAGATTGTGCATAAGTAAGATGAAAAATGGTATGTTTTAGAAAATAAAAATTGTAAATACTGTTAATAGCAATCGTTCATACTTCTTCATATACAAAAAGAGCACACAATCCACACTCGCTTAGGGCTGCTGGACTCCTCCCCTGACCCGCTTTACGCAGAATTGTTGCTCCGATAAGTATTATACCATAAATTTGTTTTTATGCCAATCACGATTTTCTTTTTTCTCAAAAAAGAATAGATATTCAGAGCGAAAAATTGCTAATCTACCAATAATAACATTAACTCTGCTACTATCTGGATAAAACCATAGCCTTCTTAACAAAATGCTTCATTTGTGTCTCCTCTTCCTAAAAAAGTCTTGCATCATCTGAGCACATTCTGCTTTCAAAATCCCACTTTCAAGCTCAACTCGGTGATTGAGCCGTTCATCTGTTAGAATATCGTAGAGGCTACCGGCAGCACCAAACTTTTGATTTTTTGCTCCGTAGATAACCTGCGGAATGCGAGCCAGACCAATGGCACCGCTACACATGACACAAGGCTCAATGGTGACAAAAAGAGTCGTGTCTAACAAGCGCCAGCTTTTTTCATGAGCGTTTGCCTTTTCAATCGCCATCACCTCAGCATGCATGACAGCTCGCTGCAGCTCCTCACGCGCATTATGCCCACGACCGATAATTTCTCCGTCCTTGACAATAACACAACCTATTGGAATTTCATCGTTAGCAAGTGCAATTTTTGCTTCTTTCAAAGCCTCCCGCATAAAAAATTCTTTTTCTTCAACTGTATAGTTCATCTTTTAACCATCTAATCCTCTGTATGATAAAAATCTCCTAATTCATAAGTCGTGACTTCTCTGACATGAAGTTTATATTTGGCAACTAGATCCGCAATATCTTCTTCATTAATTAAAGTAATGACTCTAGTTCCTTGACGAGCTGCTTCAATGGCACTTCTTGAAAAATCAGAAGTTGTAATAAAAATACCATATTCTGCATTGTATTTATCCATTGCACCGCGGAATTTATCAATCTCCGGAGAAGGAACATTGTTTTCCCAACGCTTTGCTTGGATAGCTACGCGATTGGTTCTGAAGTCATCTGTACTAGTAATATAGCCAAAACCATCTAAACCACCATCATTAGTATAACTAACCCCAATTTTTTCATCTAGTTTGACACCCATCTCCTTGACTAGACCACGAGCAAAAGTTTCAAATTTTTGTGGTGACATAGATTTTAAAGTCCTTGTCAACTCAACTCTCCAATTTTCTTTTGAGTCATCTAGTGAATGTTTAAGTTCCTTTTCAAAGGATAACTTGAAGAATTGTTTTGACTTCTTCTCATTTTTCCAAAATTGAATGGCTTTCTGTTGAATATCGCTAGCAAAATGCTCATCCAGTTTCACTTTTCTACCTAATTCTGTCAATTCAAAAGTCGATTGCTTTGGTTTAGAAAGATAGCCCGTGATAAGCAAACTTTTGGCAGAAAAATTAAAAGTGTAATCACTAGGTTTATAAATTTTTCCACTTTTTTGAGACACTTTTTCTTCCTCAAAAAAATTCTCATCTATCGTATTTTCTCCCTTTTTAATAGCATCTAGCAACTCTCGTTTGGTTGCATAGCCACCTAGCTTTTTTAAATTCCTGATAATTTCACTTATCATTATTTTTTCCTGTTCTTTATTAGACAAATCTGTAAAGTTCATCATTTATCTCCTTTGTTCTCCATTTATTATATCATGTTATAAACCCGAAAATATAAAAAAAGCCACTTTACAGTGACTTTCAGGAGATTATTATGAAAAAGTTTAGGATTTCTATCAAATAAAGTTAGGAGGTCTTCATCTGATGATTTTAGTATAACCCAGCTAGCTTAAAATTAACTTAAAAGAGAATCATTCTTTAAACTTTTTTATTGCGTCAATAAAAAGCGAGCCGAAACCCGCTTTGTCTGCTTCTATTACAAACTTGACCAAACACTTTCCAGGATATTCGTCTGTTCACGACCTGGACCAACAGAAAAAGTGGAAATGCGGACACCGACAAGTTCACTCACACGGCGGACGTAGTTGCGGGCATTTTCTGGCAACTCTTCTAAACTGCGAACACCTGTAATGTCTTCTGACCAACCTGGTAATTCTTCATAGATTGGCTTGCACCGTTTGAGCTGCTCCAGACTAGCCGGATAATGATCAATGCGCTCACCATCTAGGTCGTAAGCGACACAGATTTTAACCGTATCAAGTCCCGTCAAAACATCAATCGAATTGAGAGAAAGGTTAGTAATACCAGATACACGTCGGCTGTGGCGCATAACAACCGAATCAAACCAACCAACACGGCGAGGACGTCCTGTTGTCGTTCCATATTCATGGCCAACTTCACGAATGTGGTTGCCTACTTCATCAAATAGTTCTGTCGGGAATGGTCCGTCACCAACACGACTGGTGTAGGCTTTACAAACTCCGACAACCTTGTCAATCTTGCTTGGACCCACACCTGAACCAATCGTTACGCCACCTGCGACAGGATTGGAAGAGGTAACAAATGGATAGGTGCCTTGGTCAATATCTAGCATAACTCCCTGTGCCCCTTCAAAAAGGACACGTTTACCTTGATCAAGAGCGTCGTTCAAGATAACCGACGTATCTGTCACGTATTGTTTAATCTGCTGACCATAAGCGTAGTATTCTTCAAAAATATCATCAAATTGGATAGCTGTGCTGTCGTAGAGTTTTTCAAAGAGACGATTTTTTTCAGCTAAGTTGCGCTCCAAACGTTCTCTGAAAATATCTTTATCCAACAAATCCGCAATGCGGATTCCCACACGAGCTGCTTTGTCCATATAAGCTGGACCAATCCCCTTAATAGTCGTTCCGATTTTGTGATCGCCTTTGGCTTCTTCCTGTAAGCGATCCAACTCGATATGATAAGGTAGGATAACATGAGCACGATCTGAAATCCGAAGATTATCCGTCGTAACCCCTTCTTCGTGCAAATAAGCCAATTCATGTACCAAAGATTTTGGATTGACCACCATTCCATTTCCAATCACAGAGATTTTTTCTGGGAAGAAAATCCCTGATGGAATCAGGTGCAGCTTGTACTTCTTACCGCCAATTACAATAGTATGACCCGCATTATCTCCGCCTTGATAACGGGCAATGACTTCGGCATTGGCTGAAAGGAAATCTGTAATCTTTCCTTTTCCTTCATCTCCCCACTGGGTCCCTACAACAACAACTGATGTCATAATCTTGTCTGAGCTAAGTGCTCGTCCTTTCTTGTCTACATGGCAGGAGTCTCACCTGCAATTATATCTTATACTTTATTATAAGAAAAATTTCTTCTTTTTTCAAGATAAAACCGCCATTGTTATTTGTAAATGACGAAGTTTGAATATCCCGCCTTTGTGAAACCTGTGTCTTATCTAAAAATATGATCATTTTCTTTTAAAAAAGGTTCGGAAAACGTAGTAGAAATTTGTCTTCTAAGCATTTTTATACTAGACTAAAAGTATTAGAAAACAAACAGGGATTTACCATGAACATCAATCATTTGTTAGAAAAAATAGCAGCAGATGCACCTATTTTACAAGCTACTTTCGGGTTGGAAAGGGAGGGCTTGCGCGTCAATCAAGACGGAAAATTAGCGCAAACTCCTCATCCTCAAGCATTTGGAAGCCGTAATTTTCACCCGATGATTCAGACCGATTTTAGTGAGCAGCAATTAGAACTCATCACCCCGATTGCAACTTCTACAAAAGAAGCAAGGCGTTTTCTCGCTGCCATTACTGATGTAGCTGGACGCACCATCCAAAAAAATGAAGCAATCTGGTCACTCTCTATGCCCCCAAAATTGTCACCAGCAGAAATTCAAATCGCTCATTTAGAAAACGATTTTGAGCGTCATTATCGAGAAAGTTTAGCAGAAAAATATGGAAAAACGCTACAAACCATCTCAGGCATTCACTACAATGTGGAATTAGGAACAGACTTGATTCAAGCTCTTTTCAAGGTCAGTGATTACCAAAATATTCGGCTTTTTAAAAATGACCTCTATCTTAAATTGGCTCGAAACTTTTTACGGTTCCGCTGGTTTCTGACCTATTTATACGGGGCAGCACCAATTGCTGAAGAAGGGTTTTTGACGAGAAAGATTTCTCAGCCTGTACGCTCTATCCGCAACAGTGATTTGGGATATGTAAACGATAAAAAGATTCACATTTCCTATGCTTCACTAGAGTCTTATGTAAGCGATATAGAGAAATACGTGGCACAAGGCGATTTAATTGCCGAGAAAGAATGCTACATGCCTGTTCGTTTCCGTGGGCAAAAAGAAAATCGGCGTTACTTGGAAAAAGGAATTACCTATTTGGAATTCCGTTGTTTTGACCTCAATCCTTTTGAGGTGCTAGGAATCAGTCAGGAGACCATGGACACGGTTCATCTCTTTTTGCTTGCCTTGCTCTGGCTAGATGATGTAGCAGACCCTGATGAAATCCTAGAGCAAGCTCATGCTCTAAATGAAAAAATAGCTCTTAGCCACCCTCTGACTCTTCTGCCCGTTGAAGCTGATAGCGATCTGCTCCTTAGAGCTATGCAAGCTGTCATCCACCAGTTCGGATTAAGCTCCTATTATCAAGACCTGCTTCATCATGTGAAAAATGCAGTTGCTAATCCCAGCCTAACCCTTTCCGCCCAACTATTGCCTTATATTCACAATCATTCCTTAGAAGCCTTTGGTTTGGAGAAAGCCAAAGCATATCACAACTACGCCTGGACTGCTCCATACGCTCTGAAAGGCTACGAGAACATGGAACTCTCCACTCAAATGCTCCTCTTTGACGCTATTCAAAAAGGAGTGCAAGTAGAAATCTTAGACGAAAGTGACCAGTTTTTAAAGCTTCAACATAAAGATCATATCGAGTATGTCAAAAATGGCAATATGACCTCAAAGGACAACTATATCGTGCCTCTTGCGATGGCAAATAAAACAGTGACTAAGAAAATGTTATCTGCTGCTGGTTTTCCCGTTCCTGCTGGAGCTGAATTTTCCACTCTGGAAGAAGGAATAGCTTACTATCCCTTTATCAAAGATAAGCCGATTGTTATCAAACCCAAATCCACCAACTTCGGGTTAGGAATTTCTATTTTTCAAGCACCTACCAATCGAGACAGTTACCAAAAAGCATTGGAGATTGCCTTTTCAGAGGACAGCTCTGTCCTTGTTGAGGAATTTATCGCAGGAACCGAATACCGTTTCTTTGTCCTAGGCGGAAAATGTGAGGCGGTGCTTCTGCGCTTAGCAGCCAATGTTGTAGGAGACGGTCGGCACACCATTCGAGAACTGGTAGCTTTTAAAAATACCAATCCCCTACGAGGGCGCGACCATCGCTCTCCACTGGAAATGATTGAGCTTGGTGAGATTGAGCTGCTCATGCTAGCCCAGCAAGGTTATAAAGCAGATGATGTCCTACCGCAAGGAATTCAAGTTTTTCTTCGCCGTAATTCTAATATTTCTACTGGTGGAGACTCAGTAGATGTGACTGAAACCATGCACACCTCCTATAAGGAACTAGCAGCAGAAATGGCAGCTGCTATGGGAGCTTGGGTCTGTGGCGTGGATTTAATTATCCCGAATAGCACACTTCCAGCCAGCAAAAACAATCCTAACTGTACCTGCATTGAGCTCAATTTCAATCCTTCTATGTATATGCACACTTATTGTGCAGAAGGTCCCGGTCAAAGCATTACACCTAAAATATTGGCTAAACTCTTCCCAGAAATCCATTAAACTTCATTACATAAAAAAACGAGCAAAATAAACAGCTCGTTTTTTTATGTATAACTTTCAATGAAAAATAGAAATATCTGCTAGAATTTCTCAGCTACTCCCAGTCTCTTCCATGACCATGCTTGATTTCAAATTCAAAATAACCGTCTTCTTGGATTTTTTTGAAAATATCACGGTAGGCTTCTTCATCAAAAAACGGTCCTTTATAAAGAATTTCAAAGCTTAAACCGTCGTATTCTAAGTAGGCATGCGAAGAGCGAAAGCCGTTTCGCTGGTAGAAATCCATACGAGCTTTTCGCTGTTCCAGATTATCACAAGGCTCGTCAAGGCGTTCTACCTCTAAAACCATGGTTCTTTGATAAAAATCCACCAACTTATCAATAATTTTGCCACCATAACCGTGGCTGCGTAAATGAGGCATGATCGCAAAAAAGCTAACATAAAAGGCTTTGTCATTGTAGACTGAAAAGGCAAAACCGACAAATTCATTCTCATCATAAAAGGCAAAGAAATGAGAAAATTCTCCATCTCCATAGCGTAGCAGCTCTGATAGCGGTGCACGCTCCTCCTCAGGAAAGGCTTCTATATTCAATTGCTCTACTTTTTCTAAATCTGGAAATTCAGCTGTAATAATCTGACTGGTTAAAGACATGACTTTCTCCCTTTTTAACTGCTTTTCTTTTATTTTATCAAAAATGAAGGTATTTGAGAACTATTGGACTAACATTCACAATCATAAAAGAGGCCGGATTCTACCAACCTCTTTCGGAACTCTTAATTCATCACAATCATCGCTTTAATCGTTTTTCTATCAGCCATGTTAGGCTTGGTCAATGTCTTCCAATTTGTAAGATTGAGTGAAAACTTTACCAGGATTGATTTGACCGTCTAGAACTGCTTTTAGCAAGATTTCTTTGTCATAAGTTGTACAAGAAGCCGGTCCGCTAGCCATTGCCAAATTGACCATCCAGTAGTCACCGATATTGATGTCCCCTGTATGAGGTACACCGACTCGTCCGACAACAGCACCTGGACGAGCAACTTCCTATACTTCCATTCTCCCCAGCTTCACAAAAACTGCTGCTTTCATCTTATTGTTCCTTTCTCTATTAAAAAGATGATGCTCCACATTCATCAAAAAGATAAAACATTTACACTTTTATTATATACCTTGGAGTGCACTCTAAGTCAAGAAATTTTTGAAAAATCTTATCAGTCCATGATTATTTTCAGCCAAACTTTTTATTAAAAATATCGTTCAGTTCCGTCTTTGATACTTTTTTATGCTAAAATAGACTTAGAAATTTCAGAAGAAACGGGATTAGATAATTTATGTCCAGAAGAGATTATAGAAATGTACGTTCTAGAAGATGGATTGGTATACTGCTTATTTTTATCGCAGTTGGTATTATTATGCAGTACCTCATCCCGATCCTCTTTGCTGTCGGGATAGGCTACGGAATTTACTACTATGCAACCCATCAGCCGAAAAAAATCACAAGACCTAACGCCAGTCAGCAAATTGAAGATTTGAAAGAGGAAATCGGTACCGCAGATAGTCGAATCAAACAATTAGATGCTTATCTGGAAGAAAGGGCTTATGAAAAATACCAACAGTTGGCTGAACAGCTCTTGCCTCAATTAAGCTATATCCAAGGTCGGACTGATACCTTGAGAAAACATATCTCACCTGAGATTTACCAGCGGATTCAACGGAAAGTGCAAGACGTAACAGCAGACATTCATGCTCAACTTTACAACCTCCGCACGCAAGATGCTGAGAGTACAAAGTCAAGCCTTGAAGAATTAGCACCAGAATTGCTCGAAACCATTCACAATATCCAAACCGACCATGAAGCTATTCTCAAGAAAATTTCTCAGTCAGAAAGCAACAACAAGGAAGAATTAACTGCGATCCATCAGTCTCAAATGGAGCATTATGAGGATATTTTGGAGGGCTACCTAAAAATCAAGACTTCCCCGAAAGATTTTTACAATGCCAAGGAACGGCTCTCCAGTGCCAAAGTGGCTATTGAGCAGTTTGATTTAGACTTGGATGAAACACTCCGTCAGCTCAACGAAGCTGACCTACGAGACTTTGATATCAGCTTGCGGATTTTAACTAAAAAAGAGACGAACACAGAACTATAACATCAAAAGGAGACCTTATGAGCCAAGAATTTAACTTCGACATTGACAAAATCGCTAACAATGCCATTACGAAAACGGATAAAACCACCGAGATTATTGAATCAACCAAAACCCAAGCAAATGGGCAGTTAACTTTTTTGGAAAAATTAACTCCTGAACAACAAAATGCTATCATAGCAAAAGCCCCTCAGTTGGTAGATAACTTTATTTCCGACCAAAATGCTCTTTTAGATTTTGGACAAGCCGCGGTCGAAGATGTTAATAACACTGTCAACCGTATTTTAGCCGAGCAAAAGAAACTTCAAATCCCACAAGTCGATGAATTGCTAAAAAACACTAATAAAGAGTTAAATGGTTTTGTTGCTAAGTACAAGGATGCTCAAATTGCAGAACTAGATAAAAAGCCAAATTTCTTAGAAAAACTCTTTAAACAAAGTAAGAATACCTTGCAAGAGTTCTATTTTGATTCACAAAATATCGAGCAAAAAATGGACGGAATGGCTGCTACTGTCGTCAAGCAAGAAGATGTACTCGCACGCAATATCGTTTCTGCTGAGATGTTGATCGAAGACAATACCAAATCCATTGAAAATCTAGTCGGTGTCATATCCTTTATTGAAGCCAGTCAAAGAGAAGCTAGTGCGCGTGCCTTGACTCTTCAAAATAAAGTGGCACAATTAGATACCGCCACTCTAGATTACCAAACCAAATCACAAGAATTGGCCCGCTTGACTGAAGTTGTCAATACATTGGAACAGCAACACACTGAATACATCAGCCGTCTGTATGTTGCTTGGGCCACTACCCCGCAAATGCGTAATCTCGTGAAGGTGTCTTCTGATATGCGCCAAAAGCTCGGAATGCTCCGTCGCAATACCATTCCGACCATGAAGCTCTCTATTGCTCAACTAGGCATTTTGCAACAATCAATGAAATCTGGTCAGGTAGCGGACGCCATTTCTAATGCCAACAATGCAGCGCTTCAAATGCTGGCTGAAACCAGCAAAGAAGTCATTCCACAAATGGAGAGAATCTCGCAAAATCCAACAATTGCAGTCGAATCTGTCACTAAGTTGGCTGAAAGCTTAGTCGCTCAAAACCAAGGTATTATCGAAGCCATTGACAAAGGACGGGAAAAACGCGCTCTCCTTGAAGCGACCGTTATCCAATCCGCTGAAACCATTAACGACTCTGTTAAACTACGCGACCAAAAGATTATCCAAGCTTTGCTAGATCAGGGAAAAGAAACTCAAAAAGAAGTGGATGAACGGACTACAAACGAAAACTAATGGACTGGAACAAGAGTTTAGGACAAAAGTTTCCTAAATTCTTATAATATACTATTTTTTCACCGAAACGAAATAGATGCTTGGTTGTTGTCATTCCTTGCTATGCAAAGAATGACAACAACCTCGTCAACTATGCGGGGTGGGACAACAAAATCAATTTCTTACGAAATACCGATTTTTGTCCCGCTCCCTTTTCTTTTTTTATGTTACAATAAAAGGTATGGACAAGATTATTAAAACTATTTCAGAAAACGGAGCTTTCCGAGCTTATGTACTGGACAGTACTGAAACCGTTCGGACAGCTCAAGAAAAACATCACACTCAGGCCAGCTCAACTGTAGCACTAGGTCGCACGCTCATTGCCAGTCAAATCCTTGCCGCAAACGAAAAAGGAGATACAAAAATCACCGTCAAAGTGCTAGGGACAAGCTCTCTCGGTGCTATTATCACCGTTGCAGATACAAAAGGTACTGTCAAAGGTTATGTGCAAAATCCCGGCGTAGACATTAAAAAAACCGCGACTGGCGAAGTGCTGGTCGGACCATTCGTTGGAAATGGCGAATTCCTCGTCATTACAGACTATGGAACTGGAAATCCTTATCATTCTATGACTCCGCTTGTGTCCGGTGAAATTGGCGAAGATTTGGCATTCTATCTAACAGAAAGCCAGCAAACTCCGTCAGCTGTCGGGTTGAATGTTCTACTAGATGCCAATGACAAGGTCAAGGTTGCTGGTGGCTTCCTCTTGCAAGTCCTTCCAGGTGCCAAAGAAGAAGAAATCACCCGCTTTGAAAAACGAATCCAAGAAATGCCTGCTATTTCAACACTTTTGGAATCTGAAAACCATATTGAAGCCTTGCTTTCAGCTATCTATGGCAACGATCCCTACAAACGCTTGTCAGAAGAAAAGCTCCGCTTCCAATGTGATTGCAGCAAAGAGCGGTTTTTAAATGCCCTCTCAAGCCTACCTAAGTCAGATCTTGAAGAAATGCGAGATGAAGACCACGGTGCTGAAATCACTTGCCAATTCTGCCAAAGCACGTATCATTTTGACGAGAAAGACTTGGAGGAACTCATTCGTGACAAATCTTAATACCGCTTTTTTGATTGGTGATGTAAAAATTCCCAACCGGACTGTTCTCGCTCCTATGGCAGGAGTGACCAATTCGGCTTTTCGGACAATTGCAAAAGAGCTGGGTGCAGGTCTTGTCGTCATGGAAATGGTTTCAGACAAGGGCATTCAATACAACAACGAAAAAACACTCCACATGCTGCATATTGACGAAGAAGAACATCCCGTTTCCATTCAGTTGTTTGGCAGTGACGAAGATAGTTTGGCGCGCGCAGCCGAATTTATCCAAGAAAATACCCAAACAGATATTGTGGACATCAATATGGGCTGTCCCGTCAATAAAATTGTTAAAAACGAAGCTGGGGCAAAATGGCTCAAAGATCCAGAAAAAATCTATTCTATTATCAATAAAGTTCGTTCTGTTCTAGATATTCCGTTGACTGTAAAAATGCGCACTGGTTGGTCGGACGCCTCACTAGCTGTGGAAAATGCACTGGCAGCTGAAGCTGCTGGTGTGTCAGCTCTTGCTATGCACGGACGCACACGCGAACAAATGTATACCGGTCACGCTGATCTTGAAACCCTCCACAATGTTGCGCAAGCCTTAACCAAGATTCCTTTTATTGCCAATGGCGATATTCGTACTGTCCAAGATGCTCAACAGCGTATAGAAGAAGTGGGGGCAGATGCTGTCATGATTGGGCGCGCTGCTATGGGCAATCCGTATCTTTTTCATCAGATTAACCACTATTTTGAAACAGGAGAAATCCTGCCTGATCTCAGCTTTGAGGATAAAATGCAAGTCGCTTACGATCATTTGAAACGTCTAATTGACCTCAAGGGCGAACATATCGCCATTAGAGAATTTCGTGGCTTAGCACCTCATTACCTCCGCGGAACGGCTGGCGCGGCCAAACTCCGCGGTGCCATTTCCCAAGCCAACAGCCTTGCGGAAATTGAAGAATTGCTACAAGTCTAAACATTAAAAGACACCAATCATCTGGAAAATTATTCCCAAATGGTTGGTGCTTTTTATTTAAAGAGTAATTTCTACCAGGTATCTATCCGAGTCATTTCAGTCCTCGCTTGATTGCGGTAAATAAGATCTTCTCGAACAGAGAAACCTAATTTCTCCCAAAACTGATTCCCCTCTTTATTTCTTTTAAAGACAACCAAGGCGACCTTATGAATTTTCAAATCATCTAAGACAGTTAAAACTGTCTCAACCAACTGCCGAGCAATCCCTCTCCTGCGATAGTTCGGATGAACAGCTGTATGATAGATTATAGGCTCTTCGTCCGTCCGAACCAACTAAAATCGCTCCGATAATCGTTTGATTTTCTACTGCCACCAGACAAGTTTGAGGATTTCTCTGCAAAAAACGAGCAATTCCCTCTTTTGAATCATCTAAATCATTCAATCCCATGCCTGCACATGATAACCACAATTGATAAACCTGATCATAATCCGTTTCTGTCATTTCACGAATGTTCATCTTTTAAGTCCTTATCTATCCCTAAATGTTTCAAGGAAAAACTCAGAGCACTTCAAACTTCAGCTGTCCAGTTTTGACACCGACTTTCAAACTTTGTCCCATCTGTAACTCACCAGCTAAAAGTAATTCGGATAAATGATCTTCTACCTGAGTTTGTAGAGTTCTGCGCAGTGGACGAGCTCCCATTTCAGGGTCATAACCCTCTTGAGCCAGAAGTTTCAAAGCACTAGGTTGGAATTTCAGTTCAATTCCTTTTTCAGCGAGACTGACAATGAGTGGCTTCACCATAATTTTTACCACTTCTTGCATGTCTTCGCTAGTCAGGCTATGGAAAACAACCTTTTCATCAATCCGATTGATAAATTCCGGACGATAACTTTTCTTGAGTTCTTCCATCATCCGTTTTTCCATGCTTTCATGATCAAAGCGGGCATCACGCGCTCCAAAACCGACCGTCTTATCATCCCGCAAACTTGTCGCACCAAGATTGCTAGTCATAATGATAATGGTATTGGAAAAATCCACCTTGCGTCCCTTACTGTCGGTCAGCACCCCGTCATCTAAGACTTGTAGAAGCACATTGAAAATATCAGGATGTGCTTTTTCTACCTCATCAAAGAGGAGTACAGAGTACGGACGATTGCGAACTTTTTCAGTTAATTCGCCCCCTTCTTCATAACCGACATAACCTGGAGGCGCTCCATTAAGTCGACTGGCAGCAAATTTCTCCATATATTCACTCATATCAAAACGAATCAATGCTGTTTCGTCATCAAAAAGAACTTCCGCTAAAGCCTTAGCCAGCTCAGTTTTTCCAACCCCAGTTGGACCCAAGAACATAAAGGAGCCAATTGGACGTTTGCTGGTGCGAATGCCGGATTGATTGCGCCGAATCGCTCGACTGATAGCAGAAATTGCTTCATTTTGCCCAATGACCCGTTTGTGCAGTTCCTTTTCTAAATGGAGGTATTTCTTCGCATCTGTTTGCGTCAACTTTTGCACAGGAATTCCCGATAAACCGCTGAGTGTTACCAAAATATCCTCGTCTTTAACCTTTAGTTTGTAGACAATTGGCTGACTTTCTTTTTCCAACAAAGTGCCAACCTTTTTCCAATCGCCTGCCATTAAAGCCTCGTCTGCTGCACTCAATTCTGTTTTTACATGATTTTGCGGACCTTTATTTTGTACCGTTGCGGCAGCTTCATCTAGCAAATCGATCGCCGAGTCAGGTAGATGTTTACTTGTTAGATAACGATGAGCATACTTAACAGCTGTCCCAATCGCTGAATCTGTAATCACCACTTTGTGGTGTTCTTCATAGCTTTTCTTGAGCCCCTGTAAAATCGCAATACTATCAGCTACCGTAGGCTCTTCAATAGTAACCTTGGCAAATCGCCGTGAAAGAGCCGCATCTTTTTCAATATATTTCTGGTACTCTTCTTGTGTCGTTGCGCCGACCGTTCTAAGTGTTCCTCTAGCCAAAGCTGGCTTGAGAATGTTCGCTGCATCTAATGTCGAATCAATCCCACTGCCAGAACCCATAATAGTATGAAGCTCATCAATAAAGAGAATCACATGCCCGTCTGCTTCAATATCATTGATAATATTGTTCATCCGCTCTTCAAAATCACCGCGAAAACGAGTCCCAGCTACCACATTCATCAAATCCAGCTCCAGAACTCTCATCTTTGCAAGCTCATTTGGAACTTGACCAGCTGCCACACGTTGCGCCAAACCAAGGGCTAATGCTGTCTTCCCAACTCCTGCATCTCCTACCAACACTGGATTATTTTTCGTCTTGCGACTTAAAATCTGAAGCATGCGAGAAATCTCTTTATCCCGCCCAATGACCGGTTCTAAAAGACCAGCACGAGCCATTTCGGTTAAATCACGGGTATAATCTTCTAGTCCACCACTGGTAGAAGGAGGCATCCCCATCATATTGACCATCGTTTGTTTCGCTGCAGCAGTATTTTTATTTAAGTGGCGAATAGCCTTTATATCTTCTTTACCCCAGCTAGCCTTATGCTCTAAGTTTTTCCGAAGATCGGTCATACGCAAAACGCCTTCTTTATCCTCATAGCTAAAGCCTGTAAATTCAAGGAGACGTGCCGCCAAACTTCCTCGGTCAAACAGCATAGCTAACAACACATGCTCTGTCCCAAGATTCTTAGCATGCACAACCTCTGCAATTCGCTCAGCTGTCAAAAACAACACTTTCATACGATGAGAAAACGGCCAAATGGTAAAGCTTCCCTCTTGTTGATAAATCTTTCCTGTGATATGAAAGGCTGCTTTCTCAAAATCATCAATTTCAAGCGGATAATCATTTAAAACTGAACCCGCAACACTATAAGGATTATTCGCCATGGCAATCAACAAATGCCAAGACTCCAAATAATCCGTTTCAAAATGACTCGCTAACAGTTGTGCCGACTCAATACTTTCTGTCAAAGCTTTTGAATATTTCATATATTAGTTTTTCCCTTTTCTATCAACTTGTTGTAAAATTTTCTTTAACATCTGCGCACGAATCTGTGCAGCATTTACTCCCAATACCCTGTCTGTTGTCGTCGCTAAAAGAAGATTCCCTTCTCGTTCTGTCATGATTTTTTCATCAAACAATAACTGAATGATATCTGTAAAGACCTGTTGACTGATTTGCTCGCCAACGCTATGCAGTAAATCACAAAGCAGCTCATGATGATTAGAGAATTCAATCCGACCAATCCGAATGTAGCCGCCTCCACCACGCTTGCTTTCAACAACATAGCCACGACTTTCCGTAAAACGTGTCTTGATGACATAATTTATCTGACTTGGAACAACCTGAAAAACATCCGCAATTTCACTGCGCTTCAACTCTGCAATCCCAGCTTGAGCTAAAATTGCTTTGATGTATTCCTCAATACTGTCTGACGTATTCTTATGGCTCATGACAACCCTTTCTTCCAGTTCTTTCTTTTGCTCCATAAATGAGCAACTGACATTGACTATCTTTGACTAATATTATACCGAAAATCTCTTATTTTTGAAAGAAAAAGACCTAAATGAAAAACTGAAAAGTCTGATTATTCAAGCAAGTGAAAAAGCTTATAGAATAGGAATAATTAGAGTGTAAGCGCTTGCCTTTTAATTTTAAAGCGTTATAATATAGATGAAAATTTGACGATAATAATAAAAGGAGGCCAAATGAATGAAAATGGATTGGTTCAAATATACACGTCATGTACTGGTTTGGTTGGTTTCAACTTTATTCTTTTTTACAGTTATTTCTGCTGATTATGTGGATGTCCAAGTCGTCCCGTTAGTCATCTGCTTATTTGCTCCATTTTTATTTGAACCGTCTTCAATAAAACCTAAAACAAAATGGACAATTGATTTAGCCATCATTGCTGTAAGTGTCTGTGCTATTCTCTTTACACAAACATATCGAATCGCTTTTACCTACTCCGAAATTACCTATCTACTAATTTCTTTAATCGTTTTAATATTTGTAGACTCTGTGATTTCTCACAAGGGATTCACGAAAAAAATTGTAAAATAATCGCAGACACTATTAGAAAAGGCTAGAGAGTTATATCAGCTCTCTAACCTTTTTATTTATGATTTAAACACTAACTATTGATTGCCTTAGTTTTGACCAAGTGCAGCAGCCATAGTTGCAGCTACTTCTGATTCAAAATCATTGGCAGCTTTTTCAATGCCGTCACCTACTTCAAAACGAGTGAAGCTTGCAATTGTCACACCTTGGCTTTCAAGAAATGCTTCAACAGTCTTGCTGTCGTCCATGATATAGACTTGCGCAAGTAATGTGTAAGCTTGGTCAACTTTTGTATTGTCCAGCATGAAGCGATCCATTTTACCAGGAATAATTTTGTCCCAGATTTTTTCTGGTTTACCTTCAGCTGCAAGACCAGCTTTGATGTCTTCTTCAGCTTGTGCAATCACTTCATCCGTCAATTGAAGTTTAGAACCAAATTTGTAGTGTGGAAGCGCTGGTTTACCAACCATTGCACGACTTTCGTTGTCTTGATCAATTTTGTGGTTCATTTGAGCCAATTCATCATGGATAAATTCTTCACTCAATTCTTTGTATGAAAGAACAGAAGGTTTCATAGCGGCAACGTGCATTGCCACGTGTTTTGCAAGATCTTCGTCACTGCCTGAAAGAACTGTGATAACACCGATACGTCCACCATTGTGTTGGTAAGCTCCAAATACTTGATCATCTGCTTTTTCAACAACTGCAAAACGACGGAATGAGATTTTTTCTCCGATTGTAGCAGTTGCACTAACATAAGCAGCTTCAAGTGTTTCACCTGAAGGCATTGTCAAAGCAAGAGCTTCTTCGTTGTTAGCTGGTTTGCCTTCTGCGATTACTTTAGCTGTTTCGTTTACCAATTCAACGAATTGAGCATTTTTTGCTACAAAGTCTGTTTCTGAGTTCACTTCAACGATAGCGGCAACATTGCCGTTTACATAGACACCAGTCAATCCTTCAGCAGCAACACGGTCTGCTTTTTTAGCAGCTTTTGCCATACCTTTTTCACGAAGCAATTCAATTGCTTTTTCGATATCGCCATCTACTTCTACAAGTGCTTTTTTAGCGTCCATGACACCAGCACCAGATTTTTCACGCAATTCTTTTACAAGCTTAGCTGTAATTTCTGCCATTTTGATCCTCCAATTAAGATATTACGGTTTTATTTAATAAAAAGGGGAGGGCTAGGCCCCGCCCCATAAGTTCGTTACTTGATTATTCGTTTGAGCCTTCGACAACTTCAACGATTTCTTCGATAGAATCTGCTTGTGAATCAGTTGCAGCTAATTCTGCTTCTACTGATTCAACGTTATCTTCACCTTGACGGCCTTCGATAATTGCATCAGCCATTTTCGCAGTGATTAACTTAACAGCACGAATAGCATCGTCGTTAGCTGGAATGATGACATCAATGTCATCTGGATCTGTATTTGTATCCACCATCGCTACAACTGGAATACCTAATTTCTTAGCTTCTTTAACAGCGATTTGTTCTTTATGTGGATCCACAACATACATCACATCTGGAATACGTGGCATTTCTTCGATACCACCCAAGAATTTTTCAAGACGAGCGCGTTGTTTGTTAAGAAGAGCGACTTCTTTTTTAGGAAGAACATCAAAAATTCCGTCTTCTTCCATACGTTTGATTTCTTTCAAACGAGCAACACGTTTTTGAATCGTTTCCCAGTTTGTAAGTGTTCCACCCAACCAACGGTGGTTGATATAGTATTGACCAGCACGTTCTGCTTCTTCTTTTACAGCATCAGCAGCTTGTTTTTTCGTACCAACAAACAAGATAACTGCATCGTTAGCAGCTGCGTCACGCATAAAGTCGTATGCTTGATCTGCAAATTTTACAGTTTGTTGCAAGTCGATAACGTGGATACCGTTACGTTCTGTGAAGATATACTTCGCCATCTTAGGGTTCCAGCGACGAGTTTGGTGACCAAAGTGTACACCAGCCTCAAGAAGTTGTTTCATTGAAATTACTGCCATGAGTAATGTCTCCTTTATTGTTTTTTCCTCTCCCAGATTTCAACTCGCAAAACCACCCGTAGGCAACGGCTTCACAATTCATCTGAAATGAGTATTTGCCGATTACACGACATTTATTATCATATCAAAATTTCTTCCATTTTACAAGAGGGTTTCTGCTTTTTCATGCCAAATGCACGAAGAAAATCATTCGAAATTTATAACTTTTAAAAAAGGAAAGTCCTGACTTG
>NZ_KV810549.1:0-1142 GCF_001812815.1 Streptococcus sp. HMSC073A12
TTTTTTTATTTTTCTTAAACTTTTTCTTCCAATTGAAAGTTCTAAAATGAAGTTAGCCACTTCGAGTGTATGAAAAAACATCTCAAAGAGATATACTTGTAGTTCACCACAAATACAAGGAGATTCTTTAAGATGCCTACTAATTTACCCCAAAAGGCAAGCACTTAACAATAGCTGAGCGCCGTTTAATTGAAAAGTGGAAGGACGAGGAAAAATCAAATCATCAAATCGCTCTCTTGCTTGGAAAAGCACCTCAAACTATTCATAATGGCATCAAGCGTGAGCTGGTTCGCCAACAAGTACGCAAGGGAAGGTTTGAACTGCTCTATTCTGCAGATGCTGCTCAAAGTCGTTACGAATCAGCTAGAAAGAAGTCTGTCCAAAAGGGTCGACTTGATAAGGCTATCAAGGAGAAAATCTTGCACTATATCAAGCAGAAATACTATCCCGAAATATGATGGTAAATGCAAAGAAAGTCAATGTCCCCATATCTACCATCTACTACTTGATTCATCATGGACAGATAGGACTGACCTACAAGGACTTGATTTACCCCAGAAAGCCAAAAGCTGAAAAGAAGGGGGCTAGTCCGCGGTTTAAACCTGTTGGGAAGTCTATTGAGGGACGACCTGAAATCATCAACCAACGTCTTGAAAATGGGCATTATGAGATGGATACCGTCATTCTGACCAAGCAGAAAAATCAGTGCCTTCTCACCCTCACTGACCGCAGAAGTCGGCACCAGATTATCCGACTAATCCCTGACAAAACTGCTCAGTTGGTCAATCAAGCTGTCGCTGCACTTATGGAAACTAATACCATCAAATTCATCACGGCTGATAATGGAACGGAGTTTAATAGACTAGCTGAGATATTTCCACAGGACAACATCTATTACGCGTACCCTTACTCCTCACGGGAAAGAGGAACAAACGAGAATCATAACAGACTTATCAGACGATGGCTTCCTAAGGGAGTTAAGAAAACGATCCACAAACAAGTCACTTTCATCGAAAATTGGATTAATAACGATCCTAATAAAGTTTTAAACTACAAGTCACCTCAGATTTTTTTGTTGAATGGCTAACTTCTACTTGAAATTGAGCTTTTTATAACTTTTAAAAAAGGAAAGTCCTGACTTG
>NZ_KV810550.1:0-24471 GCF_001812815.1 Streptococcus sp. HMSC073A12
AAAACATTGAATTGCTTGACAAATGGTAGAAAAATAACTCCATAATCTCTGCAGTAGTGTTACCCATTACAGAAATTATAGAGCCCAAAAAGTTTGGAACTCCCCATCCCAAACTTTTTTACATCCCAAATCCTGTCACTATCACTCCTAAAAGACGCACACCTTTTGTCTGCTCGTCCAAGCTATCATAAATCTCATGTGCAATGCGCTCAATCTGCTCCGCATCTTGCGTTCTTGTCGCTAAGCTCTGCCTTTTTGTCAATGTTGAAAAATCCGCATAGCGAATCTTCAGAACAATCGTCCTACCAGATTTTCCATGCTTTTTTAAACTACGAGCTACCTTTTGTGATAAAAGGGTCAGCTCCTTTTTTATGTCGTCTTCGTTATGGAGCAATTTCCCATAAGTTCTTTCCTTGCCGATAGACTTACGAATACGGTTGACTTTTACTGGTGAATTGCTGATTCCTCTTGCCTTGCGATAAAGGTCAAATCCAAATCGGCCAAACAAGTCAATCAAGGTCATCTCAGGAATTTCTAATAAATCTGCTCCTATGTAAACGCCCATATCATGCAGCTTTTCCACCGTCTTTTTTCCAACACCGTAAAACTTTGCCACATCCATTTGAGAGAGAAAAGCTTCTGCTTCTTCTGGCAAAATAACCGTCAAACCGTGAGGTTTTTCATAGTCACTAGCTATTTTTGCCAAAAATTTATTGTAGGACACACCAGCAGAACTGGTCAAATGAAGCTCTGTCCAAATCTCATGCTGGATTAGCTTGGCTATCTTGACAGCAGATTTCATACCTAACTTATTTTTGGTCACATCCAGATAGGCTTCATCAATACTGATTGGCTCAATCACATCTGTATATCGTTTAAAAATGGCTCGAATTTGCTGACTGACTGCCTGATATTTCTCATAATTTCCCGAAATGAAAATCGCCTGTGGACAACGCTCATAAGCTTCTTTGGAGCTCATGGCTGAGTGAACACCAAACTTTCGTGCCTCATAATTGCAAGTCGAAACAACGCCTCGTCCGCCTGTCAAGCGAGGGTCAGCTCCGATGATAACCGACTTGCCTTTTAGTGCTGGATTGTCTCTTTCTTCTACGGAGGCAAAAAAGGCATCCATATCAATGTGAATGATTTTCCGAGACGTATCATTGATTAAGGGAAAAATTAACATCAATACAGCTCCTTTCTTGACTCTTTTCTTTCCTCCATTATACAATTTTTATCATTTTTTCCAAAATATTTGAAAATATGCTGATTTTTTCAAAAATATAATACAATTTACGCTGATTTTTTAATCTGTATTATAAAAGAAAGTGCTTTTATGGCCAGGTTTCATTTGTGGAAACGATTACTATATGATATACTTGTTTTATAAATGTAACAGATTTGTGTTACTAGAAAGATACAAGAGGAAAAAAACATGGTTGTTAAAACTGTTGTCGAAGCACAGGATGTTTTTGACAAAGCCTGGGAAGGCTTCAAAGGGGAAGATTGGCGCGAAAAAGCTAGCGTATCTCGTTTTGTACAGGCAAACTACACTCCTTATGACGGAGATGAAAGTTTCTTAGCTGGTCCAACTGAACGCTCTCTTCACATTAAAAAAATTATCGAAGATACAAAAGCACATTATGAAGAAACACGTTTCCCAATGGATACACGTGCTACTTCAATCGCTGATATTCCAGCTGGATACATTGACAAAGATAATGAATTGATTTATGGTATCCAAAATGATGAATTGTTCAAATTAAACTTCATGCCAAAAGGTGGTATCCGTATGGCGGAAACTGCTTTGAAGGAACATGGCTATGAACCAGATCCTAAGATGCATGAAATCTTCACAAAATACGTAACAACTGTAAATGACGGTATTTTCCGTGCCTACACAACAAATATCCGTCGTGCACGTCACGCACACACTGTAACAGGTTTGCCAGATGCTTATTCACGTGGACGTATCATTGGTGTTTACGCACGTCTTGCTCTTTACGGTGCAGATTACTTGATGGCAGAAAAAGTCGAAGATTGGAATGCTTTGACAGACATTGATGAAGAAACTATTCGTCTTCGCGAAGAAGTCAACCTTCAATACCAATCATTGAAAGAAGTTGTCCGCCTGGGTGACCTTTACGGACTTGATGTTCGTAGACCTGCAATGAATGTAAAAGAAGCTATCCAATGGGTGAATGTCGCTTTCATGGCTGTCTGCCGTGTCGTAAATGGTGCTGCTACTTCTCTTGGACGTGTGCCAATCGTTCTTGACATTTATGCAGAACGCGACCTTGCTCGTGGTACTTTCACAGAATCAGAAATCCAAGAATTTGTTGATGATTTCGTCTTGAAACTTCGTACTGTAAAATTTGCTCGTACAAAAGCATACGATCAACTCTACTCAGGTGACCCAACCTTCATCACAACATCTATGGCAGGTATGGGAAATGATGGTCGTCACCGTGTGACAAAAATGGACTACCGTTTCTTGAATACACTTGACAATATCGGTAACTCACCAGAGCCAAACTTGACAGTTCTTTGGACAGATAAACTTCCTTACTCATTCCGTCATTACTGCATGCACATGAGTCACAAACACTCTTCTATCCAATACGAAGGTGTAACAACAATGGCGAAAGATGGCTATGGTGAAATGAGTTGTATTTCATGCTGTGTATCACCACTTGACCCAGAAAACGAAGACCAACGTCACAACATCCAGTACTTCGGTGCTCGTGTAAACGTGTTAAAAGCTCTTCTTACAGGTCTTAACGGTGGTTACGATGATGTTCATAAAGATTACAAAGTATTTGATATTGACCCTATCAGCGACGAAGTACTTGAATTTGAATCTGTTAAGGCAAACTTTGAAAAATCACTTGATTGGTTGACAGACACTTATGTAGATGCTTTGAACATCATTCACTACATGACAGACAAGTACAACTACGAAGCTGTTCAAATGGCCTTCTTACCAACCCATCAACGTGCTAATATGGGATTTGGTATCTGTGGATTTGCCAATACAGTTGATACATTGTCAGCTATTAAGTATGCGACAGTCAAACCAATCCGTGACGAAAATGGTTATATCTACGACTACGAAACTACTGGCGAATATCCACGTTGGGGTGAAGACGATCCTCGCTCAAACGAATTAGCCGAATGGTTGATTGAAGCCTACACAACTCGTCTTCGTAGCCACAGACTTTACAAGAACGCTGAAGCAACTGTATCACTCTTGACGATCACTTCAAACGTTGCTTACTCTAAACAAACTGGTAACTCTCCAGTTCACAAAGGGGTTTATCTCAATGAAGACGGCAGTGTTAACTTGTCTAAATTGGAATTCTTCTCACCAGGTGCAAACCCTTCTAACAAAGCTCGTGGTGGTTGGTTGCAAAATCTCAACTCACTAGCTAGCCTTGACTTTGGTTATGCAGCAGACGGTATTTCATTGACGACACAAGTTTCACCTCGTGCTCTTGGTAAAACGCGCGAAGAACAAGTAGATAACTTGGTAACGATTCTTGATGGTTACTTTGAAAATGGAGGACAGCACGTCAACTTGAACGTTATGGACTTGAAGGATGTCTATGATAAGATTATGAATGGTGAAGATGTTATCGTTCGTATCTCAGGTTACTGTGTCAATACCAAATACCTTACTAAAGAACAAAAAACTGAATTGACTCAACGTGTCTTCCACGAAGTGCTTTCAATGGATGATGCCCTTAGCTAATTCAATTCTATTCTCAAAAACCAGTTGGAAATTCCAGCTGGTTTTCTTCTTTTTTATGCTATAATAGAGGTATTGTTAATTAAAAGAAAAGGGTGTAAAAATGGTGGAGAAAAAAGATGTAGAAAGGGAAGACAAATTTAATCTAACCGTTGATGTCCTGATGTTAGCAGGTACGCTTCTGCTTCAAAGTGGTTCTGAAATTTATCGGGTTGAAGATACCATGATTCGGATTGCTCATTCTCAAGGAATTATGGATTGTAATGCACTCGCAATGCCAGTTGCCATTTTCTTTTCAATTGAAAACACCAATATTTCGCGTATGAAACGCATTACTCATTCAAATTACAATATCGAAAAAGTGTGCGATGTCAATCAAGTATCGCGTGAACTGGTTAGCGGGGACATCAGTCTTGAAGATGCTTTTGAGAAATTAACTCAGCTAAAAAAGAAAAAGACACCTTACACAAACAGGCAACTGACATTTGCTGCTACTATTAGTGCCCCTTTTTTCTCTATAATGTTTGGTGGCAATCTCTATGATGCGCTCGGCGCTGCTCTTGCGACCTTCTTTGGCTTTGCCTTTTCTCTTTCGGTCAATAAATACGTGCGCATTCCTTTTGTCACAGCTTTTGCCGGAGCTTTTATTTTTGGTCTGCTGGCACAGATCTGGGCGCGCTATTCTGGCTTTCCTTCCAGTGCGGACTTAATCATCGCTGGTGCTGTCATGCCTTTTGTTCCCGGTATTGCTCTGACCAATGCCGTGCGTGATTTGATGACCAATCATCTCAACTCCGGAATGAGCAAAATCTTTGAAACGCTGTTGATCACTTTGGCACTCGGAGCTGGCACTTCCGTAGCTCTCGTCTTAATGAAATAAAAGGTGAAGCCATTGACTGTCTTACTACAAGCTGCAGCAAGTTTTCTTGCAATTGTAATGTTCTTAATCGTTTTAAATATTCAAAAAAGAATGCTCATTCCAGGAGGAATCCTTGGAATGTTCATCTGGCTTTTGTATTATGTATTAAAAGGTCCAACAAATGTGATTATTGCTACGTTTATCGCAGCTATTATCGGATCTTGCATTAGTCAAGTTTTGAGCATTCTTTATAAAACCCCTGCTGTCGTCTTTATCTTAGCCATTTTAGCTCCATTGGTTCCGGGCTATCTTTCTTATCGTACAACGGCCTTTTTTGTCACTGGAGATTATAGTCATGCTATGATTAATGCTACCTTGGTGGTGATTTTAGCCTTGGTCATTTCAATTGGAATGGCAAGTGGTACGGTGGTGCTCAGACTCTACCATTATCTGCAAAAGCATCGCTCCTCATAATTCGACATAACTCCTGAAAATGTCCCAAGTCTTTCTTTTCGTAAGAAGGCTTTTTTCTCAGTTTCCACTTTAATTATGATAAAATGGAATAGAATAAGTTTGGTATCAAACCGAAAAATATATAGAGGTAATGATGAACATTGGAATTGATAAAATTGGCTTTGCAACAGCCAATTATGTATTAAAATTAGAAAATTTAGCAGCCGCACGTAACATTGACCCAGAAAAACTAAGTAAGGGACTTTTATTAAAAGAAATTAGTATCGCCCCTGTCACAGAGGATATTGTAACCATGGGAGCGAGTGCAGCAGCGTCTATTTTGAACGAAGAAGATAAGCAAGCTATTGACATGGTCATCGTAGCCAGCGAATCTGGGATTGACCAAAGTAAGGCTTCTGCTGTTTTTGTTCATGGTCTACTCGGAATTCAGCCTTTTGCGCGTAGTTTTGAAATGAAAGAGGCTTGCTATAGCGCTACTGCTGCACTAGATTATGCGAAGTTGCACGTCGAAAAACACCCTAACTCAAAGGTGTTGGTCATTGCAAGCGATATTGCCAAATACGGTATTGAGACACCAGGAGAGCCAACACAAGGAGCTGGAGCAGTGGCTATGCTCATCACAAGTAATCCACGGATTCTCAGTTTTAATGAAGACAATGTTGCTCAAACACGAGATATTATGGACTTTTGGCGGCCAAATTATTCGACAACGCCGTTTGTCAATGGCATGTATTCTACACAACAGTATTTAGACAGTCTAAAAACAACTTGGGCGGAGTACCAAAAGCACAATCAAGTGTCCTTAAAAGATTTTGCAGCAGTTTGCTTCCATTTGCCTTATCCTAAATTAGCTTTAAAGGGTATGAAAAAGATTATGGATAAGAGTTTGCCAAGCGAGCAACAAGCACAACTGCAAGAAAATTTTGAGCAATCCATTCTTTACAGCCAAAAAGTAGGTAACATTTATACTGGTTCTCTCTTTTTAGGTCTCCTTTCCCTGCTTGAAAATAGTACAACACTCAAAGCAGGTGACCGCATTGCGCTCTTTAGCTACGGAAGCGGAGCTGTATCAGAAATCTTTAGTGGGCAGCTCGTAGCAGGCTTTGAGCAACAGCTTGAAACCAATCGTATGGAAATACTCAACAAGCGCACGCCTTTAAGCATTCCAGATTACGAGAAAATATTTTTTGAAGAAGCAAGTCTGGATGAAAATGGATCGGCCAGCTTTACGAACTATGAAAATCAAGACTTTGCTTTAGCAGAAATTGTTGAGCACCAACGCAGATATATCAAGGTGGAAAAATAATATGAAAATAAGTTGGACGGGCTTTTCAAAAAAATCGCTTCAAGAACGTTTGCAAATTTTAAAAGACTATCACTTACTAAACGAGGATAATCAAACAAACCTTGAGCATAATCACATGCTCCCTCTCTCAACAGCCGACCAAATGAGCGAAAATGTTCTGGCGACATTTGCTCTGCCCTACTCTTTCGTTCCTGATGTTGTGGTAGACGAGGAAGTTTATCAAGTACCTTTCGTAACAGAAGAGCCCTCTGTCGTTGCGGCTGCCAGCTTTGCAGCAAAAATTATTAAGCGCTCTGGGGGCTTCAAAACGACTATTCACAATCGCCAAATGATTGGACAAGTTGCTCTCTATCAAGTAGCAAATATTGAAGTAGCTATAAAAAATATCCAAAACCACAAGCAAGAGTTATTAGAATTGGCCAATCAATCACACCCATCGATTGTCAACCGCGGTGGCGGCGCATGCGATTTACGTGTAGAATGGCTAAATGGCGAAGCTGAATTTTTAGTCGTTTATCTAACAGTTGACACCCAAGAAGCTATGGGAGCCAATATCCTCAATACCATGCTAGAAGCGTTGAAAACACCATTAGAAGAGTTGACTGGCGGTGAAAGCTTGATGGCAATTCTATCAAATTATGCAACGGAAGCCTTAGTAACTGCCACCTGTGAAATTGATATCCGTTTTCTCGACCGAAATAAGTCAGAAGCCCTTGATATTGCTAAGAAAATAGTGTTAGCAAGCCAATTTGCCAAGCAAGATCCTTATCGCGCCAGCACCCACAACAAAGGCATTTTCAATGGAATTGATGCTGTCGTATTAGCGACAGGAAATGACTGGCGGGCGATTGAAGCAGGCGCGCATACCTATGCTAGTAGAAATGGTTCCTATCAAGGATTGACTACTTGGTCAATCAAGGAAGCCACTCAAACGCTCTGCGGAGAGATTACTCTCCCGCTCCCTATTGCTACAAAAGGGGGTTCCATTGGGCTCAATCCTACGGTGGAAGTTAGCTTCGATTTGCTAAAACAACCAACCGCAAAAGAGTTCGCCAGTATTATTGCGTCTATCGGCTTAGCGCAAAATTTTGCGGCTCTAAAAGCGCTGGTCAGCACCGGCATTCAGCACGGTCACATGAAGCTACAAGCCAAATCTCTAGCTCTTTTAGCAGGAGCTAAGGATACAGAAATCGCTCCTCTGATTTCTCAGCTCGTTTCTGAGAAACATTTTAGTCTCAAAAGAGCACAAGAAATTTTAGAAAACATTCGTCAAAAATCATAGAAAAAAAGAATCCGATAAGTGAAAAAACTCATCGGATTTCTTTATTTAGTTGACCTTGTGCTTCTCGCAAACGTCCATACAAAAGATAAGGCACTTGTCTTAGCTCTCTCAAATTTTGGCAACCAAGTGCACACATAATCAAGCGCAAATCTTCTTTCCAACCGTTTACAATCGTGATGACTTCATCCACCGAATGCGTTTCAATCAATTCTAACATGGTGCGTGAAAGTCCTACAGCCTTAGCTCCTAACACAAAAGCCTTCACCATATCAAGCGGCTGCCGTACGCCACCACTCACCAAAATATCCATTTTATCCATCATCGGCTGAGCATTTAGTAAGGCTTGAAGCGTAGATTGTCCCCAATCATTGAGATAGTCTCGATTGCCGCCGCGTCTGTTTTCAATATAAGCGAAGCTCGTTCCGCCACGACCAGAAAGATCAACCGTTCGAATACCGAGGTCATAAGCAATTTCGATCGTTGCCAAATCCATACCAAAGCCAACCTCTTTCAATACTACTGGAACTGAACTTTGCTCTGCATAGTCTTTTAAATGTGCTCGCCAAGTTTTAAAAGAACGTTCTCCTTCTGGCATGAGCAATTCTTGTATGAGATTGACATGCACTTGCAAAAAAAGAGGGTGAAGGTCTGTGATTGCCTGCTGCCCTAAGGAATACGGCTTATCCACTCCAATATTCGTTGCAAGGAGCAGGTCGGACTTGCCTTTGCTGACAGCATAAGAATCATCTGTTGGGTTATTCAAGGCAGCGCTGTAAGATCCTGTGACAAAAAGAATACCGCAAGCTTCTGCAACTTGTGCCAAGCGCTGATTGATGTCTTTCCCTTTCTCACTTCCACCTGTCATAGCATTGATGTAAAACGGAAATTCCCAATCTCTGCCTGCAAACTGCGTCGTCAAATCAATCTCGCCCAAATCATACTTAGGAAGCGAGCAATGAATAAGCTCCATGTCATCAAAACTATTATAAGGCGAATCGTACTCAAGCGCATATCTTATGTGTTCATCTTTACGATTTCGGCTCATCTATCCCACCTCTCCTTATATAAAACCTCGATTCCTGCCGCTTGCCAACGCTCCACTAAGATTTGACTGGCTTCGGAATCAAAAGACAAGGCTATGCCACAATCACCACCGCCAGCACCGCTGCTTTTTGCCACACAGTCCAATCCTTGACTAGACCTTTTTAAAGCTCTCAATTTTTCATTATAAATAGCAGGGCTCAGTTGCAGCAGGAGGCAACTAACTTTTTCTAGACTTTGCTTCACAATTTCTTTCTCACCAACAAACAACGCTTTCTCCAGTCGAAGGACTTCTTCTTGCGTTTGTGTTAAAAAGCTTGATGAGATTTTTGCTTTGACTTGATTGATGAGAACGCTAGAAATAGCTGGTTCTCTCGTCCAGCCCACGAGGAAATCACATGGAAGCTGTGGATGGATTGTCCGGATAATGTATCCCCAATCTTGTGTCACTATCTTTTCTAAAGGAAGCTCATTGATCTGCTCTGCTATTTTTTTTCGATTAAAAGATTGGTAATAAATCAAGTCCTCATAAGCGATACAAGCCACATCTCCCATTGAGCCATTGTCCCCACGTTTAAGAAGGACATAGGCTGCCAGCTTAAAGGTTTCCTCAGCAGATAACGCCAGACCATACAAGGCTGTTATTGCTCGTATGGTTAAAACTACGACACTCCCACTAGAGCCAAGACCAAATTTTTTTCCATCTTGCTCCATTTTTCCAGTAATGGTTAAGAAAAAGGGACGTAGTGAAATGAATCGAATTTGTAAAAACTCATTCATAACAGCAACCGTATCCTGAATGAGACTGTACTCATCATCAGGTGTCAAATCCACAGTATGGTCAAACATATCTGAAAACAACTGATAACGTTCAGAAAAATGAATTTTTCCCGTCATATAAATCGGAATATTTTTCAGAATCGCTCCTTGCCCTGCCGTCAAGACAGAATATTCTCCTGCTAAATATAATTTCCCACATGTTCTTACTGTCTTAGTCATCTGGTAATTCCTTCGTTTTAGAAACAATGAGATGATATCTTTCAGCAAATATTGGTACTAAATGTTCCAAATCTTCTTCTAAACACAAAACCTTTACATTTGGTCCTGCATCCATGGTGAAATAGCAGTGCTCTCCTTGACTGCGTAATTGTTTGATGAAGTCCATTGCTTCATAGCTTTTTTCGGTCAGGTAAGAAAACGCTGGCGTTGCTGTCTGAGTGGTAGCATGCATGGCAAGCGCATTTTTTTCTGTTAATTCTCCCACCTTAGCAAAATCATTGTTAGACAAATAAGTCAACATGGCTTTATAATCTTCTTCGGACTGTCTCACCCAATCACTAAATGTCGTGGAGGTTTCTGCACAGCGTTTCATTCCCTCACGACTTGAAATCGGCTTTTTATGATCATACAAAACCAGCATTATCATCGCTAATTTCAAATCTGTCTTTACTGGATAAATCTCTCCGCTATCCTTGTCCCAAGCTGCAATCGGTCCATAAAAACTCCGTGAGGAAGACCCAGAAGCTAATTTTGCTTTTTGTGCTTGCTCTTTTGTGGACAAGTGCAATTCAAAAAAGTCATTACAAGCCTTAACGAGCGCAGACAAACCGCTTGAACTAGATGAAAGCCCCGCTGCTGTCGGCATATTATTTTTTGTATCAATGCGTACAAATCCAGCTCCTTGAGGGCGAAAACGATCTACAATATTGCGCATTTTTTTATGTTCAGCTTGATCTTGCAGAACACCATTGATATAAAATTCATCTGACTGAGCACTCGCTGGTAAGCTAGACAGAGTTGTTTCTGTGTACATATTTTCCAAGGTCAAAGAAATACTGCTCGTTGCAGGAATTATCTTGACAGTATCTTTCTTACCCCAATATTTGATAATGGCAATATTGGCATAAGACCGCACCTTTACAGACTTTCGATCCATGTGTTTACCGCTCCTTTCTCCCTCAATAAATCAGCCAAACTGACAGCCTTTTCTTTGCTCGCCACTAGAGCGATAATGCAGCCACCTAGACCACCACCACTCATTTTCGCACCAAGTGCTCCATTTTCTTGCGCTGTAGCAACAAGCCAATCGGCTTCAGGGCAACTCACGTCTAGATTTTTTAAGCTGAGGTGAGCTTCTGACATGGCTATCCCGATTCTCTCTAAATCTTTTACTTTCAAAGCTTCTTCAACTTCATTGGTTAATTTTCCAAGCTGATGCAAATGTGGCAAAGCCCTTCTTCCAATACTTTCCACCTTTTGAATCGCTTCTCGTGTATGTCCATAAATCCCTGTGTCTGCAATCAAAAGATAAGCTCCAAGATTCGTCTCAAACTCTGAAAAACCAACATTTTTAATAAATTTAATAGCATGATCGCTCAAGCAAGTCTTAGCATCCAAACCACTCGGATTCATGTGGGCAATCATCTCTGCCCGATTTGCTAAAATCTCCAGAGTTTCCCTATCCAACTCCTGTTCATAATAATCAAAAACAGCTCGAATCGCAGCAATGCTCACTGCCGCAGAAGAACCCATTCCGCGTTTTTCAGGCACCATGGACTCAATCTCACAGCGAATATAAGCCTCTTGCACCCCTAGAAATTCCAAAGAAGCAAAAACCGCCATAGAAAGAGTATCTTCTTCATACAAAATCCACGCATGATCTGACGGCAAAATGCGACAAGTCACTTCAATATTAGTTAAAGGTAGAGCCAAAGCAGGGTAGCCATAGACAACGGCATGCTCCCCTATCAAAATAATCTTACTATGTGCCCGACCGACACCTACTTTTTTTGTCATATTCTCTCTACATCACAATACTTCATCTATTATTTTAATATAATTCATAGAAAAAAGCGATCGTTAGTAGTCAATTCCTTTTATATTCCAAACTAATTTATTTCAACTTTTAAAACAGCGAAAAGAGCAGGAAATCCAGCTCTTATCCTAACTGTCTTCATTTTACAGATTTTGTTTAATCAAATCCATGAGCTCATTGCGGTCTAAAATCCATTGTGCACGTTCGTCTTTCTCATACGTTCGGTTGGAAAGGAAGATGACCGCTTTCTGCTGTAAACGATTAAACATAATAAACGTTCCAGTATAGCCTGTGTGCTGCAACCACTCTTTGTCTAAATCCCAAGCAAGACTGCGTGTTTTTCCAATCTCCTTTGAGAAATTTTTTGTCAAAGTTGCTGCAAAGTCATCCTGTAAATAATGCTCCAAAAAGAGCTCCAAATCCCGAACTGTCGAAAACAAGCCTGCACTACCAGCATGTCTGCCCAACACATGCGCTTTGGGGTCATGTACAACTCCCGCCTTCACACCGCGAACCGTTGGCACCGCTTGCGCAACAGGTCCAAACGTTGTTTCTTTCATACCCCAAGACTGAAAAATTTTCCGCTCAAAAATGTCACTCAAAGAAGAATGAAAAATTTCTTCTACCATAAAACCTAGCAACAAAAAATTTACATCAGTATAACGAAAATGCTTGTTATCAAGCACTTTCAAATGATTTAGCGCCTCTTTCAATTCGACCGCATTGAGTGCATCTCGATTGGGGATAAAGGGATCTAGCCCTGATGTGTGAGCAGCCAGCTGACCTACCGTGACAGAATTGTCATGAAAAGCGGGATAATATTGTGTTAGCGGTGCATCTAAATCTAGTTTTTCCTCATGGAATAGAACAGCCAAAATCGTTCCGACACCCACAACCTTGCTGACACTCGCTAAGTCATAGACCAGTCCTGCTTGAGTCTTCTCACCTCGCTCAGGATTGCTCTCACCAAGATAATATTCTTGCCACTCTCCACGAGTATACAAAGCTAAGCTAGCTCCAGGATAGATTTGTTGTGCTATCTGTTCTCCGACTTTTGAGAGTATCTTGCTTGAACTCATACCGCTTCAATCCAAGCTTCAATTTGGCTCTCATCTTTGGTCAGGAAAAATTTGCCCGATTTAGGTATAAAATTTTCTCTTCCTTGAAATAAATCACGTAATGCTTCCACATCAAATTGCTCAACTGTAAATTTAACCATTGCCAAATCCCAAGTTTGAGTACTCTCCGTCAGCAAATCTGGTCCGCTTGCTTGTGAGAATGTTAGAATAGACTGATTTCCTAGCCATTCCTGATAAAAAGTGACTGCTTTTTCCTTATCTGGAGCATTGATATGAATCTGCTCTATAGTAAATTGACTGAGCCCAACAAAATCCTCTAATGGCGCAAATGCTGGTGCTATCATCACTCTCTGTAAGGCTGTCCAGTCTTTCTCGCTATGCAGCAAAAATCTATCTCCTTCTGGTGAAGTTGCTTCAAAAGCATAGCCATTATCACCTTGGTAAAGATAATCTACCTTGCTGCCACGCGCTAAAAGTGCTTCAATTTCTCGTGGATTGGCTACTTTGATGACAATTTTCGCTAATTTCTTAGTCCCAACAACTTTGCGAGTGCGCATACTGGGCGACTCCTCTAGCTGCAATTTTTCAACTTTTGTCTGATCTCCAAGGCTGACAAAAGCTCCTTCCTCTAGCAAATTTTTCATTCCTAAAGTTTGACAATAAAATGCGAGATTGTTTTTTCGATTATTGATTTTTAATACTGGTATCGTATTTACACTTTTATTTGTTGAACACATAAATTCCTCCAAGCCTTTCTATTTTAAATAATTTTTGTGTATTTTACAAATATTTATGTAAAAATAGAACAAATTGTGCTATTACTGATAAATATTTTGTGCCACTACCAGCTCATTTGCCGACTCAAATTCATATTGAAGGTAAGACTGATAAGTTCCCGGCGCAATAATCCCACGCATATCTAAAATGGCTGTTCCAGCCTGTCCGATAATGCTATCGGCTAGCAGACAGCAATTGGTAGACAAGATAAAATAAGTCTTAAAACGACTTGTTTTAAACTTATATAAACGACCACCCAACTCATGCTTCAACTTATAAGCGTACGTGCGCTTACCATCTTTCAAATCTGCTGGTGGATTCCAGACTTCCAGCAACTCATCAATCTCAGCCAACCGCTTCTCCACAGCGCGCTTCTGTTCATCAGTCAGAGATAAACCATAGCCAAACAAGGTTTTTTTGCTTTCTTCTTTGCACAAGTCAATATAAGCATCTTTATCTACTTTAAACAAGACACCATCTCCAATCGTGCCGAATAAACGCTCTGAAAAAATATCATAACTACCATAGGAAACAACTTTTCCTTTATAGCAAATATCAACATGCCCAATCATCCCAAAAAGATTCTGGTCTGACGTATGGATCAGCACCTCTAAGTCAATGGGCTTTTCCTCGTCTCGGACACGACTATAAACCTTTTGTGGTTTCCTTTTTTCACCTTGCCAAAAACGATTAAAACGATTCAGTTGCTCTGCTGGGAAAAAGGCAGCGATAATGATAGGCAGGTTAATCCGAATACGGCGTCGAAGTTGTTTTTTCTCCACATCGGTGTTGAACATAAGACCGTCTCGAACGTTAGAAAAGCCTAGTAATATCAGATAAATACCAATAATCAAAAATTGCATCCTACCGTCCATGCTGGGAGAAAAGACAGGTGTCAGGCCAATCCCACCATAGAGAAAGGTATCAAAAAGATAACGAAAACCACCTTTTAACTTATTCTGCCGATAAAGAAGATATGTAATACCATAGATTGCCGCTGTACACAGCTGATAACAGCCCAATATAATAATGACAATATTGACTGGCAGATTGCTGGCACGGTTAAGAAAGCCAACAACCAGCCCTACCAAAACATGGAGGAGGGCAGAACCAAGACTGATACGATTTTGCTTCACTAAGAAACGGAAAAAAAGATTGATAACTCCAACAAATAAAAAGTAAATGACCAATAAATCTAGGGCAAATTTTGCAAAATCAACACCGTTTGCAATAATAATAACGCCAAAAAGAATCGCCAAAATACCGAACAATAGAGTCCGTCTCCCACTTAGTTTATCTAATTCCATTTCATCTCTCCCAAATAAAAGGTAGGAATGAGACAAAAATTGCTACTTTGAAAAAAATCAGTTTTGCTGTCTCACTCCCATTACTGTTGTTATCCTTACTCTTTAGTATAGTATTTTATCTTAGCAAGCGTCTAGTCACTTATCTATTTTTTCGCTCAATCTTATCTCTTCGTTATCAAAAAACGGCTCGTAACGAACCGTTTCTTTTTTGACAACTTATCCATAAATTATCTTGTAAAGTGCTACTGCAGCAATACCGGCAAGAATTGGAGATACGACTGGCACCCAAGCATACCACCATTTTGAATCTCCTTTGTGCTTACCAAGAACTGATTTTGGAAGAAGGAAATGAAGAATACGCGGACCTAAGTCACGTGCAGGGTTCAAACCTGGACCTGTAGGACCACCAAGTGACGTTACCAATGCCATGACAAGGAAACCAAGTGCTAAGTGGGCAACAGCAAGTCCGGCATTGATGTGAGAACCAATTGCAACTTTTCCTTGGATTTGAGTAGCATCCACTCCACGAGTAGCAGCATATTTAACAACTTCTGCACCAAAATAGTTTTTGGTCATAGCCATTGCTGCAAAGAACAAGATAAATGAACCAATAAATTCATTGACAAAACCATTTATCATAGAAGCAGCATGTGATTTCTTGCTTCCGTCATCCGTATTTACAATAGTTGAGAATGATCCCAAAATCGCATTAGGATTTGTTGTTTGCAAATAGTAAGGGCGGTGACTTGCTACTACTAACGCTTGTCCAAATATCGCTCCCAATAATTGTGCAATAATGTAAGGCGCAACTTGTGCCCAAGGGAAGTATCCGCTAATCGCAAGTCCTAGTGTGAATGCAGGATTGATATGATTCCCTGATACATTTCCAAACATAAGAGCAGGAATCATAACCCCCATACCATAACCAACTGCAATGACTAACCAGCCGCTTTGATGACCTTTGGTTCCCTTTAATTCAACGTTGGCAACAGCCCCGTTCCCCAAAATAATGAGAATTGCCGTTCCAAGGAACTCTGTAATATATTTCACAATCCATGTGACATCCATTTTTGTTCTCCTCTTTAATTAAAAAATTTTTAGACAAATCTTATTTTATCAGTTACAATGTATAATGTAAAGGTTATTTTTTGACAAAATGTAAAAAAGGAGTAAAAATATGCGTTACAACCAGTATAGTTATACACCAGAAACAAGCGAAAAAATCCTAGCTGAAATGGAAAGCATTGGATTTTCTTTCCGCCCAGAGCATTCTGATAAAGAAAATTTAGAAACTTTTGTACGTAGAACTTTTTTTAATTATAAAAATACAGACTATGCTTTAAAGTCTTTGGTTGCCAATTCAAATACAGACTTACTCAGCTTTTTTACGTCCAAGCAAGAATTGACAGCAGAGATTTTTTATACGATTGCTTTTCAATTACTGGAATTTGTGCCCTTTGTTGACTTTGATGAAGTAAAAACATTCCGCAAGGACATAAACTTTCCCATTACCTATGGAAATCTACTCGAAAATCTCTATCAATTGCTCAACACACGCACCAAAAACGGCAATCTCTTGATTGATAAACTAGTGAGCGACGGCTTGATCCCTGAAGACAATACCTACCACTATTTCAATGGTAAAAGTCTTGCGACCTTTACTAGCCATAATGCTATCCGCGAAGTGGTCTATGTGGAATCGCGTGTGGATACCGATGAAGATGAGCTGCCTGATTTGATTAAGGTCAGCATCATTCGTCCTCATTTTGATGGACAAATTCCTGCTGTCATGACTGCTAGCCCTTATCACCAAGGAACCAACGACAAAGCCAGCGACAAAGCACTTTATAACATGAATGTGAATTTGGTTAAAAAAGAGACCGAAAAAATCACCATCCATGACTCTGAAGTTTGCTTGGTTGAACCACAAGGCCAAGCAGTATTGGTGGAGCAATCAGAAGAAACACTCGGTCATATCGGTACTTACACGCTCAATGATTATTTGCTTTCACGCGGTTTTGCTAATCTATATGTATCGGGTGTGGGAACCAAGGACTCTGAAGGCCTCATGACCAGCGGAGATTATTATCAAATTGAAGCCTATAAAAACGTTATTGATTGGCTCAACGGTCGTTGCCGTGCGTTCACAGACCATACCAGACAGCGAGAAATCAAAGCCACTTGGTCCAATGGAAAGGTTGCTACAACAGGAATTTCTTACCTTGGAACCTTGTCAAATGGACTGGCTACGACTGGCGTAGATGGTCTTGAGGTCATTATTGCTGAAGCTGGAATTTCTTCTTGGTACAATTACTATCGTGAAAATGGCTTAGTGACGAGCCCCGGTGGCTATCCCGGTGAAGATTTTGACTCTTTGACAGAATTAACTTACTCACGCAATCTTCTAGCGGGCGAACGTCTTCGTCACAATGTCGAGTATCAAAAGAGCCTCAAAACATTAAAAGCAAACTTGGAGCGCGAAACGGGTGATTATAATCAATTTTGGCATGACCGCAACTATCTGATTCACGCACACAAGGTCAAAGCCGAAGTCGTCTTCACTCATGGCTCCCAAGACTGGAATGTCAAGCCGCTCAATGTGTACAACATGTTCCACGCCCTGCCACAAGACATCAAAAAACATTTATTTTTCCACAACGGCGCTCACATTTACATGAACAATTGGCAATCCATTGACTTTCGTGAATCTATGAATGCACTTCTCAGCAAGAAACTGCTGGGCTACAATTCCCACTTTGAATTGCCAACTGTGATCTGGCAAGACAATAGTCAAGCACAAAGCTGGCTGTCACTAAAGAATTTCGGCAATCAAGAGCACTACACTCATTTCAATCTAGGTAGTACTACTCAAGATATTCAAAATGCTTACTCTGATACAGACTACAAGCGTTTCAGCAAGACCTATCAAACCTTCAAAAATGAACTCTTTGACGGAAAAGTCAATCAAGTGACCGTTGACTTCACCTTAGAAAAAGACCTTTTCCTTAACGGTCCCGCTAAGCTCAATCTGCGCCTAAAATCCAGTACCGATAAAGGCTTGATTTCTGCACAGCTATTAGATCTTGGGCAAGCTAAACGCCTCACCCCAATTCCTGGCGTCCTTACACCAAAAGTCATGGACAATGGTCGCGTTTATATGCTGGATCATTTAATGGAATTACCTTTCAAAGAGACACCGCATCGCGTTGTGACAAAAGGATTTCTCAATCTGCAAAACCGCAACGATTTGCTAACAGTTGAAGAAGTCACACCAGACCAATGGTTAGAATTTTCTTTTGAATTGCAACCAACCATTTACAAAATGAAAATAGGCGATACACTTCGCCTTGTCCTCTACACAACCGACTTTGAGCACACCGTCCGCGATAATACCGACTATCATTTGACCATTGACCTAGCAAACTCTAGCTTAGATGTGCCAGATATGGTAAAATAAGATGTTAATGTTTGAAAATTAAGGAGAACCAAAACAATGATGAATATGCAATCAATGATGAAACAAGCACAAAAATTGCAAAAACAAATGGAAAAAGGGCAAGCCGAGCTTGTGGCGACAGAATTTGTTGGCAAATCCGCTCAAGATCTCGTGGTCGCAACTCTTACAGGTGACAAAAAAGTCGTCAAAATCGACTTCCAAGAAGCTGTTGTTGACCCAGAAGACTTAGAAACTTTATCTGACATGACAACCCAAGCTATCAACGCTGCCCTCGTAGAAATTGATGCCGCAACTAATAAAAAATTAGGTGCCTTTGCAGGTAAAATGCCGTTTTAAAACAAATCTCAAAAAACTCACCCCCTCCTAGTTCATTGCTAAGAGGGGGCTATTTTATGTAAAATTAAAGAAATCAAAGGCTTTATTAAGGAGTAAGTCTGTATATTTTGGATTGTCTTTTAGCTCTTTAATGGAACTTTGTACCAGTTGAACATCGTCCGTTATGATACCGTCAACATTCAAGCGGAAAGATTTTGCAATGCTATTTACATCGTTGACCGTCCAATCATAGAGCAATTTATCTGCTTGCCACAACTTAGAAACAAAGTTTTCATCTAGTGTGGAGTATTCCATAGTATAACCACTGGCTTTGGTTCGTGGGAAGATTGTATTATAAGGCAGGATAAAAAAGCTTTTAATGCTAGCATCGTATTTCACAACTTTTTCAATCACGCAATAGTCCAATGAGTGCATTTGATGACCGTACTTTTTAATCGTTGGGCCATATTTTTTCAAAAAGCGCTCCATCATATCCGAAGAATCTTTTTTGCTGGTTTTGATTTCAATGAGCAACCGCTGTCCCAATTCGTTGGCACGTTTGAGATACGCATCAAAACTGGAAATTTTGGTCCGATAGCCATTTTCTGAAACATCTAAAGCAGTTAGTTCTGCCATGGTCAAATCCTGTGGACTTGCATTGACACCCGCCAAATTGAAAAGATTAGCATCATGCATCATGACAAATTGACCATCTTTTGTTTCTTGTACATCCATTTCAATGTAATCTAGTTTCAGCAAAGCCGTCTTTTCCAATGACTGAATCGTATTTTGTACACCATTTTCCTGCGACACTCCTCGGTGAGAAATCGTAACAGGAACCGTTTCTAATGGAAAAATGAGATACATATAACCTTCCACAGCAAAGAATATAGAAGCAATGGAAATCACAAGCCAGCGCAAAACGCGATCGAACTTCCTCCGCGGATAATCCGCCAAACCTTGCTCAGTCAGAAAAGAAACAAATTTAATCAAGAAATAGCTCAACATCAGATAGTGAGCATTCTTCAGCAACACATAATTCATCACACCAGCAATCGTTGACACTTGATTGGAATGACCGTCTGCAACATGCTGTAAAAAAAGAGAGGAAGAGCCATTCCAAAAAAAAGAGAAAAGTCTTGGTCACAATCCAAAACAACTGCCAAGAATAAAAGAAAGTTCGTTTTTTGGTCTTTTCTAAGCTGAACCGCACCGCTTCTCTTACGGAAGAATTTTCAAAAAAGATTTTGGGCAAGGCGAACATCAGCTTGACCGCAATCAATAACATCAGCCATACAAGTAGGGGCAGGACGACAGCACCCCCAAAAATACGTCTCTTTCAAATAAGTTAAGATAAAATTTGGAACTAAAATCTTGTTTATATAGTAAATTTTGAGGATTTTTCGGAGAAAATGAAAGAGCAGAGCGATGTAGAGCAAGACAAACAAGATTTTACTAGGACGTGCCTGCTTTAAGATGAGTAAACTGTCTGCTATGGTTTTCTTGGTAAACTTCAAGAGGGTTCGCTTGTCTTGAGTCAATAGATTGTGCGCTCCTAAAAAAAGAAGTGTGATTTGAACATAAGCGACCAACAGATTGGCTAAAAACAAGAGGATAAAAGCCAGAGTAACTAGAGGATGACTAGACAACACTCCAACTACATTGTTATACGACAGAAATTTAACCCGTCTGACGAAGCAAAGTACCTGCCGCAGCATAAGACGGATTAAGTCAGCATAATCTTGTTTTAATGCTTCAAAAGCTATTCTGACCTCTGTCGGAATCTCCACCCACTAGAATACTCCTACTAAACAGCACCCTGACATCAGCCTGTTTTAGGCTATATTTATCTTCTAAAGCTTTCTGTGTTAATTCTGGTAAATCTCGCTTCCCGCAAAAAGAAGCAAGAATATTGATATTTTTTGCGACTTTTTCTTTCATCACATCTTTCATTCTATAAAAAAATCTCAGTTTCTTCAACCGAGATTCTCTCTATCGTCCAAACAATCTTGCAAAAAAACCTTTCTGCTCTTGTGCTTGCACTTTTTCTTTAGCTTCGTCCAATTCTAATAGCAAAGTTTCACGCTCACTCATGGCCTTAGCAGTCAATTGCTGCTGCTGGTCTAATTGCTTGTCTTTTTCAGCAATTTGCACATCTTTCACGCGCAATTGCTCATCTTTTTTAGCTAATTGAGCATCTTTTGCTTTTAACTGGTCATACAAACGCACAATTTCTGCATTTTTCTCATCTACCAAAATTTCCATGAGTTCACGTTGCTTGACATCTTCGCTGACCGGTTCATCTTCAAAAATCGTCTTTTTGTAAATTTCTTCCAGCTTTATCAAACCGCTGCGCGTCACAACGGTGACCCCTTTTTCATTCTTGTCGGTATCTTCGGGCGCAAGAGTTTTGACCCGATTGTTCATCGCCTGACGGCTAATCCCTAAAATCTCGGCTAGCTCGCTGACTGTCTTTTCAATTGCCATAATTTCCTCTGAAACTTTTTCTAGATATATACCTAAATCTTATCATATCAAGGCTTAACTGTCAAATTCGCTCTGGATTTCAAGGAATTTCATCACATTTATGATACAATAAATTTGACATATTCATTTAAAGAAAGAAGCACAATGAACCATTTTGATACAATCGTGATAGGCGGAGGACCAGCTGGTATGATGGCTGCTATTTCCAGCTCCTTTCATGGACAAAAGACACTGCTCTTAGAAAAAAATAAACGCTTGGGTAAGAAGCTCGCTGGAACTGGTGGCGGACGCTGCAATGTGACGAATAACGGCACTTTAGAAGATTTATTAGCTGGCATACCAGAAAATGGGCGCTTTCTCTACAGCGTCTTTTCCCAGTTTGACAATCATGACATTATGAATTTTTTCACTGACAATGGTGTTGCACTCAAAGTAGAGCATCACGGGCGAGTTTTCCCAACAACAGATAAATCTTTTACAATTATTGAAGCATTAGAACGGAAAATGAAGGAGCTAGGCGTCACCATCATGACCCAGACGGAAGTGGTTTCTGTAAAGAAAAATGCGGATTACTTTATCATCAAGTCAAGTGAGCGCATTTGGAGCTGCGATCGATTGATTGTCACAACAGGTGGAAAATCCTATCCCTCAACTGGCTCTACTGGCTTTGGCTATGAGATTGCGCGCCATTTCAACCATACAATAACAGAGTTAGAAGCTGCAGAAAGCCCACTTTTGACAGATTTTCCACACAAGGCTTTACAGGGGATTTCATTAGCCAATGTCACCCTTCGTTATAATAAACACATCATTACCCATGACTTGCTTTTTACCCACTTCGGCTTGTCAGGTCCTGCCGCATTGCGGTTCTCCAGTTTCCTCAAAGGCGGTGAAACCATTTATTTAGATGTCTTACCACAGTTTTCTGCGGAAGATTTGGCAGCATTTTTAGAAAATAACCGAGAAAAATCGCTCAAAAATAGCCTCAAACAATTACTTCCTGAACGTCTGGCAGACTTTTTCGCGCAGCCATTCCTTAAAAAAGGCAAACAATTGACTGGAAAAGAAAAAGAAGAGCTCATTCAACAACTCAAAGCTCTACCAATTCCTATTACCGGCAAAATGTCTCTAGCTAAATCTTTTGTGACCAAAGGCGGTGTCAGTCTTAAGGAAATCAATCCCAAGACTTTAGAAAGCAAACTAGTTCCTGGGCTTTATTTTGCTGGCGAAGTGCTGGACATCAATGCTCATACTGGTGGATTTAATATTACAGTCGCTCTCTGTACTGGCTGGGTCGCTGGAAGTGTGGAATACTAAAAATAGAGCAGATGCTACCATGCAGAACATGTTGGCACCTGCCCTATTTTTTATTTTGCTTGTGTAACGTAGATGTGGATAATATCTGCTACATATTGGGCTGTTCCAACTCCAAATTGGTCAATATTTTTCTTAAATTCTGGATTTGCCACATAGCCTTTTCCGATAAAAGCGAAAACTTCCAGAGAGCAATCAAAGGCATAGGTATTCATTGCTTGAAATAACTGCTCGTCTTCTGATAAATTCTCTTGTGCTTCCACAGCTAGACCTTTTTGCATATTGTTAGCTAGATTGCGAAAAACTTTGTTAAATGCTTCCGTCATCTCAGTTTCTTTGCCAACTTGTCGTGCACGAGAATCGTCCATTACTTCTTGACCGTATGTTTCAACCGCTTGATGATAATAATTTGCATGATCTTCGTAGGTAAATCCAACAAATTTTTCTTGTGTCGTCATTTTTCTTTCTCCTTTTTGAGCTTGAATTGTCTTTTGTAAGGTGGAAATCAAGGTATCCAAATGTTCCCTTTCCTGCTGCAAAAACTGCAATTGCTTGTTCAAGTGAGGCAATAGTTCCTGCTCTTCCTGACTTAGCAGCTCTGCTATTTTCTTTAAAGAAAATCCAAGATATTTGTAAAATAAAATAATTTGCAGGCGCTCTAAATCTACTTCACTATAAAGGCGATACCCGTTTTCAGACTTTTGCGGCACAAGCAAACCTATTTTATCATAGTGATGCAGTGTTTTGACAGAAACACCTGAAAGCTGCGCAGCTTCTTTGATTTGATACATCATTTCCTCCTTACAAATCTCATTATAAACCCTCCCCTTAGGTCAAAGTAAATACTTTTTTAAAAATATTTTCCTCCCAATATAGTTATCACAAAGTACGACCTTGCTTTTTACAAAAATCGCTAACGTTGCTTGCAAAGCAAATCTCAACACCATTCGCTTTTCAAACTTGGACGAACACTACTCAAACTAAAAGCTTCGTTTGCTTCCTTCACTACTTCAACAGCCTATTGGATTGTCGAAACCTTTCGAAGACGAGACTAACAACTACAAATTTTCAATTTTTAAACTCTAATTGATCTAGATAAGATCACAAATCAATTAAGGAAGAAAAGAAAATTGTAACAAACATTGACTTGAATTATATCAAACTTGGTATGTCTTAAAAGTTAGACTTAAAAAGAAGTTATAAAGAAAAATTAGCAGATTTATGGAGAAACAATAAAAAAACTATTTGAAGATAAAGCAATAGTTGATATAAAATCGACAGAATATCAAAGAACCATGAATATCCATGGGGAAACTGTTGGATATGATTACTTAAGTAGAATCAATTCAACAATTAGAAAAACTATACAATTAGTGCAATCTGATAAGATAGTTCTTGATGATTTCACAAGTAACGTAGAACGCTTCGCAGGAAAGGAAACTCAAAAAAACGAGGAAAAATATATTCATAGTGTTGAGGATTATGATAGATTAGTAAACTATCTGGAAGAAAAATTAGATTATGAGACAACAGTTATATATCATGTTCTATATATCATAGCTAAAACAGGCATGAGGTATGGAGAAGCAAGTGATATAACTGATGATGATACAAAGTTAGAAGACCATTATTTATACACACATAGAAGATATAACACTGCGACATGGGGGGACGAAAGCAAAAAATGATACTCCATACGAGCAGTACCAATAGATGATAAAACAGTTACTGTTCTGCCTAACATGATAAAAGAACGAAAAAGAATAAACTCATTACTACAAATAAAAACAAAGAGAAATTTCTCTTCTTTCACTATGGTCTAGAACAAGGACTTAGACACACTTATGGCTCATATTTACTTCATAGTCATATAGATATGGGAGTTGTGGCTAAAATTTTAGGTCATAAAGATATCCAAATGTTGATAAAGGCATATGGTCATACTATGACAGAAAGAATTGATAAAGAGTTCAAAGAGGTAGAATCTATCATGGATAGACTATAATTGGGGTACAATTTGGGGTACGATAAAGAAAAACATCAAAAAAAGCCTTGTGTATCAAGACTTTTTCTAAACTCAAGCAATACCGGCGGCCGGGGTCGAACCGGCACGTCCTTGCGGACACTGGATTTTGAGTCCAGCGCGTCTGCCAATTCCGCCACGCCGGCAAAGTTAAACTGGGGTAGCTGGATTCGAACCAACGCATGAG
>NZ_KV810550.1:24571-24913 GCF_001812815.1 Streptococcus sp. HMSC073A12
AAGTCCCTTGCCTTACCGCTTGGCTATACCCCAATAATATAAAATAGGCGAGTGATGGGGATCGAACCCACGCATGCCAGAGCCACAATCTGGTGTGTTAACCACTTCACCACACCCGCCATATTCACAATAAACACGGGCAGTAGGAATTGAACCCACACTGAAGGTTTTGGAGACCTTAGTTCTACCTTTAAACTATGCCCGTAAAGGTATGGAAGGGGAGGGATTCGAACCCCCGAACCCGAAGGAGCGGATTTACAGTCCGCCGCGTTTAGCCTCTTCGCTACCCTTCCTGATATTAAACTAATATGGCGCGAGACGGAATCGAACCGCCGACACATG
>NZ_KV810551.1:0-257 GCF_001812815.1 Streptococcus sp. HMSC073A12
TGGAGGATTACCCAAGTCCGGCTGAAGGGAACGGTCTTGAAAACCGTCAGGCGTGTAAAAGCGTGCGTGGGTTCGAATCCCACATCCTCCTTAGTAGGAATAGCGCGGGATGGAGCAGCTAGGTAGCTCGTCGGGCTCATAACCCGAAGGTCGTAGGTTCAAATCCTGCTCCCGCAATAGGTAGGCTCGGTAGCTCAGTTGGTAGAGCAATGGATTGAAGCTCCATGTGTCGGCGGTTCGATTCCGTCTCGCGCCAT
>NZ_KV810552.1:0-349 GCF_001812815.1 Streptococcus sp. HMSC073A12
GGCGGTTAGAGGTTCGACTCCTCTAGGGTGCATAGAAAAGAAGTCTCCTAGGACTTCATTTTTTCTATCCATACGGGAAGTAGCTCAGCTTGGTAGAGTACTTGGTTTGGGACCAAGGTGTCGCAGGTTCGAATCCTGTCTTCCCGATATTTTATTTGATATTAGATGAAATAGGTGTTAGTTTTTAACATCTGGAGCCTGGGACAATAATGTCTCGATTCTATCAAAAAAAGCAACGGTTTTGCCGTTGCTTTTTTCATGGTTGCGATAGTCTTGGTAAAATATAGGGCTCTTTGTCAACTGTAGTGGGTAGATGAAAAGCTAAGATCTAGAAAGGACAAATTTCGTC
>NZ_KV810553.1:0-7178 GCF_001812815.1 Streptococcus sp. HMSC073A12
CGAGTAAACGTTGCACTTTTTATTGCAATTTATCGTTTAAAAAAGAGTGAATTCGCAACTAAGTGCTCAATCCACTCCCGTTTTATTTCTGTCTGACATAGTTCATCATGTCGTATGGTAATGTATTGGCGGTTTCTTTGAGAGAATAATTTTCTAAATTATTGACATTTTGACGGAGAAATTTTGCATAACTAGCTGAAATCAGCTTTTCGTGTTCGTATTCAAAAATAATCTTCCGCTCCAAATAATAACCTCGTAGCATTTCCTTGATATTATTCGGTTTGATACGCGTGATAACCCGCTCAATAAAACACTGCTTTCAATAATTGCTGTCTCACGAATACGCGAATCTTGTAAGAAATTGATAAGCGCAGTATTATAAACGCCCTTCAGATTTTCTAAACTCCCGATAATCACTTCTGTATTGGCTAGATACAGTTCGGCAATCTCTTCTCTTTCAGCCTTACTAGGCTTTGCTCTATCTTGATTGAGCCAATTACGGAAAGTAGAGCCAAACGTAACAATCTCATGTAACAATAAGCGAGTCATTCTGAAAAAGCTAATCAAAAAATAAGTGAAGCGCGAAGCAAGGTTGCGGTTGATTCTTTGCTCCATATTCCATAAATAACGTTGGTAAATGGAATAGGCACGGTTGCTTATTTTTCTTTCTTCGTAGGCTTGTTCCAAGCCGTCACTTTCAATACTCAGCATCAGCAATTGCAAATCTGTCAAATCTTTTTGAACAGATTTTCCTTCCTGCTCCAGGATAAGATTTTCGATTCGTCCATGATAATTATCAATAGCCGCGTAAAGCGGAGCCTTGACTTTGGTATGTTTCAAATCTTCTTCTAATTCTTGGACAACGTCATTTAAAATAGCAATATGCATGAGGTAGTCGGATGATTCTTCTTTGTTTTCTGATAAACGAGGTAATATTACAAGCCCTGTCAAAAAACTAAGCAACGTAACCCCAGCCACCAAGAAAAGCAAGAGAGGATACTTTTGTTCTAACGCTGTTGGAATCAAGAGAATGGTCGCAATAGACACCGTTCCTTTCACGCCTGAAAAAGTTAACAGAGCAATATCTCTCCAATATTTCGACATTCTCTTTTTCAAACGCAGACTTCTCCAGAAATAAAAGCCATAAATCATGACAAAATGAATGGCAAATAGCACAATCGTCAGCAAAAGAATCGTTAGAAGGAGCCAGAGATTATCATAAACCGGACTTTTCAAAATGGGTTCAGCTATCGTTTCTAACTCTATTCCTAAAATGACAAAGACCGATCCATTCAGCATAAATGTGACAGTTTGCCAAATCGTATCTGTCACGGTATCAACTTGAGCTTCTAATAAAGTAATCCTTTTAAAACGACTAGCCTTAAAAATCCCTGCCACGACCACTGCAATAATTCCTGATACATGGAGTTCTTCGGCCAAAAAGAATGTCAGCAACGGTAAACTTAATTCTAACAACAGTTCTCCTGCTGTGTCTGAGGCTCGCACCATATACAGCAGCTTTTGCAATTGACGATTTAAAAAAGCAGTTAGACCACCCACAATAAAACCGCCAATGATTGAAAGGATAAGTGAGGTGCTGGCTTCCTGAGCTGAAAATTTCCCTGTTGTCCAAGCCGTCAGGGCAAATTGAAAGGCAACTAAACCACTCGCATCATTTAGCAAGTCCTCCCCTTTCAAAATATTTTCTACACGTCTTGGAAAGGTAAAGCGCTCAGATAAGGACGCAAAAGCCACTAAATCAGTCGGACCCAAGGCGGCTCCAACTGCGATACAAGCTGCAAGAGGAAGGGACACCCATAGCCAATGTGACAAAAAGCCAAGACTAAAAGTTGATAGAAAAATAACTGGAAAAATCAGATAAATAACAATCTTCCAATGCTTAAGAATACTGGTAATATCGCTTTCTTCTGCTTCTCGAAACAGTAGCGGTCCAATGATTAAAGCTAGAAACAGCTCCGTCTCTAAATGAAACGTTCCAACTGGAATGAAAAATCCCAAGCCAATCCCTAATAGAATTTGTATGAGTGGCGTTGGCAAGCTTGGAAATAGCTTGTTGGTGGCATTTGAAACAATCAGAACAGATAAAAAGATAATAATATAAAGGAGTAAGTCCACCTTTTCCTCCTTTATTTTTGCCTACAGCATTTTTCAAAAAGCATCTTCTGCTCGGAGATTTTTTGCTCTATTTTCGATAAATCGCGATGCTCAATCATTTTTTGACAGCGCTCCATTTCAAGATTGACTAATTTTTTCTTAATCCGAAGCATTTTTTGCTCATCTGCGCATCATTTACTTGCTTTGCTAAGATTTCTCCATTGGTTGAATCTAGATATTGACTGCGCAAGCAGCTCAATTTTTCATGTAGATATTGCTTATCCATTTTTCTCTCCACTTAGGTCATTTTTAATTTCTCAATCATCACTAAAAAGGGGGGCTGATTGATTTGGTTGATTGTTTTATAAAGGGCGACAGTAAATTCCTGCTGCGGCAATTGACTAACAAAGTCTAAAACTGCATCTCGCTCCACATCGCCACCTGCATGCCCATAGTAAATCATGATTGCAATCCGACCGCCAGCTACTAAACGCTGACATAATTTTTCCAAAGCCTGAATAGTTGTATGTGGCTGCGTAATCACTGTTTTATCTGCCGACGGAAGATAGCCTAGATTAAAAATAGCTGCTTTAATACTTTCAACATATTGATCCACATTTTCGTGACCTGTCAAAAGCAGTTCAACATTGTCCAATTTAGCTTCTGCCAAGCGCTTGGTAGTTTGCTCAACGGCTTGCTCTTGAATATCAAAAGCATACACTTTTTTAGCCAGTCGTGCCAAGAAAAGCGTGTCGTGCCCATTGCCCATAGTGGCATCAACGACGATGTCTTCATCAGTCACTACTTCCTCTAAAAAAGCATGTGCCATTTGTAATGGTCTTAACATATAAATCGTTGCTCCTTTGCTTTACACCCTTGAACGCTGCCGCGACGGTTCATTTCCTGTTCAATCGCATTGAGAACTTCCCATTTGTTGAGGCTCCACATAGGGCCAATTAACATATCTCGTGGCGCATCGCCTGTAATCCGATGAATGACGATATGCTTAGGGATTATTTCTAATTGGTCACAAACAATTGAAACATACTCATCTTGGCTAAGCAGCTGCAAGCGTCCTTCATGATAATCTCGTTGCATGCGTGTGTTGGTCATTAAATGCAAAAGATGTAATTTAATCCCTTGAATGTCATTGTCTGTCACACAGCGGCGAACATTTTCTATCATCATTTCGTGAGTTTCACCAGGTAAGCCATTGATTAAGTGAGAAACTATCTCGATTTTTGGAAATTTCCGCAGACGTTGAACCGTTTCAACATATAATTCATAGGAATGTGCGCGGTTAATCAATTGCGAAGTAGCTTCATAAGTCGTCTGCAAGCCCAGCTCTACCGTCACATGCATGCGTTCGGATAATTCTGCTAGATAAGCAATCGTCTCATCAGGCAGGCAGTCTGGTCTGGTTCCAATGTTAATACCTACAACTCCTGGCTCATTGATGGCTTGCTCATATCGCTCACGAATGACCTCCACCTTATCATGGGTATTGGTGAAATTTTGAAAATAAACTAGATATTTCTTGACTTCAGGCCACTTTCGATGCATAAAATCAATTTCCTTGTAAAATTGCTCACGAATCGGTGCTTCTGGTGCTACAATGGCATCACCTGACCCAGATACCGTACAAAAAGTACAGCCACCATGAGCTACCGTTCCGTCTCGATTAGGGCAATCAAAGCCAGCATCAATCGGAACTTTAAAGGTCTTCTCTCCAAATAGTTTTCGATAATAAGCATTTAACGAATTATATGGTTTCATAACTTTCATTGTACCACAAAATAAAACAGAACTCGCGTTCGGAGTTCCATTTACACTTTACTAATGTCCGTTGGCTTCCATTGGTGCTTTTTCAAATCCACACAGCCATTCGTTTTAAAAGTCACTCCTTCGGCCCAAAGGAGATGTCTCTGCTCCTCCCACGCTGGCGCTAAGCGTCCTGCGGAATTAACCACACGATGGCAAGGATACTTCCCATAAAGTCCAGCCTGAGACAGGGCGCGACCTACCAAACGAGCATTTCTTTCTCGCCCTATCAAATGCGCAATTTGTCCATAGGTAGTCACTTTTCCCACAGGAATCTGCTCAACTATTGACAAAATTTGATTAATCAGACGTTTATCTAAAACTTTTGCCACCCTGCCTCCTCTAAACTGTCTGCTAACAATCTATTTTTGCTTTCCTGCAAAACGCCATTGGAAGCGCAACTTATCATAATAAGGAAATTCAATATGCAACATCCCTAAACCTAAGAAAAGACTTCCTAAAACATCTGTTGGATAATGAACTCCTAGATAAACGCGAGATGTCATGATTGTAAGAATGAATACCATGAGTAACACTTGCAGCAAATGTCTGAGATGACGATTTTTCACGCGCTGGCTCACAATAATCACTAACGCCCCAACAACTAACGTCGAAGCCAAGGCATGTCCACTCGGAAAAGAAAATCCACCTTCTTCTACTAAATGTTGGATCGTAGGACGAGGACGTTGATAGACATTTTTCAAAAGAGCCACTAAAATTCCCGTCAAAGCAAGATTTCCAGCCAAAAGAATCGCCTCACTCCACCATTTTTTATAAAGGAAAAGACCAACTAAAACTACAACCCAAGTTATAATAACGGGTATGTTGATTAGACTTGTCACGTTAGAAAAGAAAAATGTCAAAGAATCTGGTAAATCCCCACGCAAAATTGTCTGAGTTGGCCAATCAAAGCCTTTTAAATAATTAGGATGAAACTTGACAACATATCCTAAAATCACAAAAAGTAAAAGGGCAAAAGAGCCCTTGGTTAAAAACGTTTGTTTATTTTTCATACTTGATTAAAATTGGTTTCAAAAGCAGATAAATCAGCCAGAAGGCAACTGCAAAAACCACACCTTCTAATAGATTAAATGGAATGACCATTGCAAATAGATAGTTTGCCACACCCAGAATCTTTGAAATATCAAAATTAGCAAATGTTGTATAGAGTGGAATAGCATAGGCATAGTTGAGAATCAGCATTGCCAAGGTCAATCCGAGCGTCCCCACCACAGAAGCGATTAGAAAACGAACGGTTGTCTGCTCTTTTTTCCAAATCAAAGCAAAAGCAATTACGAAAACAGCAACCGCAATGATATTCATCGGCAAGCCAATATAAGTATTGACGCCTTGATTGTTCAGCAGCAGTTTGAGCGCCGAACGAACCAATAAAATGCTCAAAGCACCACCTAAATCCAACACCACTAATCCCAGTAAGATTGGTAAAATACTGAAATCTAGCTTTAAAAAGCTAGCCCCCGGTAAAATCGGGAAATCAAAGAACATCAGCAAAAATGAAATTGCTGAAAGAATGGCAACAACAGCCATTTTGCGTGTATGTGTCATAACAGGTTCCTCCAATTTATAAAAATTAGAGAAGCTGGAAGGCTTGCTGAAGAACGATTTCTCTAAATCAACGGAACCTTTGAAATAGTATAAGAAAATTTCCTTAAATAAAATTTAAAAGCTGTACTTTTAGACCTTCTTCATTGCCTCTCGTCTTCTCCCATCCAGACTGTACTGTCGGTTGTGGAATTGCACCACATCAGCTTACGCTCGCGGACTTAAAACAGCTATCCAGTTGGCAAAGATTTTGTTTTTAAATGAAGTGGCGTTTCAAAGGTACACAAAGAAACTACAACGCTATATAAAAACAAAAGATTGTCAACAGCTGCAAATTACCGCCGGTCGGGAATTTCACCCTGCCCTGAAGACCCTTTAATCATAACAAAAAAAGCCTGCTAGAGCAAGCATTTTATCCGATGTCGTCCATTCTTTTAAGAAATCCTATTTTAATTTGTCATGTGCATAGTGATGTACTAGCTCCAAACCTGCAAAATTCTGTTGCCGCAGGGCTTCATACACCAGCATACAGACTGTATTTGACAAATTCAGACTTCTGACATGTTCATCATTCATAGGAATACGCAGGGCTTTTTCAGAATGATCACGCATAAAATCTTCTGGCAATCCCTTATCCTCACGCCCAAACATGAAATAGTGATTTCCAACAGTTGCAAAATTTTCTTCCGCATAAACCTTCTCCGCAAACTTAGAAATCAAATACAATTGTCCGTCCATTTTACTCATGAACTCTTCTAAATTGTCATAATAAGTAATGTCCAGCTTATCCCAATAATCCAAGCCAGCCCGTTTCATCTTACGATCATCAATCGGGAATCCCATTGGTAAAATGATGTGAAGCGATGAATTCGTTGCTGCGCAAGTCCGTGCGATATTTCCTGTATTTTGAGGAATTTGTGGTTCAAAAAGAACAATGTGATTTTGAAATGTTGTCATATGTTATAACCTTCTCACCTACCTTAGTGAACTGTGATTGCTATCAAGCAAAAAAATAGCCACACTGCCCGGAGTCAAGCTCAGCAGACAGCGTGGTTTAAGGCTCATTAACTTACATCACAACAGGTTTGAGGTAAATCAATGAGGGTACTTTCTTAGTATATCACTTTATTAGCACATGTCAACAAAAAAAACTTTATTTTTTCATATTTTCTAGATTTTTATGATGAATTTTCAAGTTTTATCTTTTTATTTTCAATTACTGGACTCTTCTGAATAAAATATCTCTTTTTCTTTCTTCAAAATGATGAAATTTTTGCAAAAAAGGGTATGATAGGATAGGATACTTGGGAGGTATAAGATGAAAATTATTGTCGTTGCTGGCGGTAAAGTCGGAGCTGCACTCTGCCGTTCACTTGTGGCGGAAAATCATGATGTGATTCTAATCGAACAAAATGAATCTGTCCTCAATAGGGTTACAAAACGTTATGATATTATGGGCATTGTGGGTAACGGTGCCAATTTTAAAATTTTAGAACAGGCTGATGTCGGACATTGTGACATTTTTATTGCCATGACGGAGCAAGATGAAGTCAATATGATTTCAGCTGTATTAGCTAAAAAAATGGGGGGCAAAAGAAACGATTGTTCGTGCTCGTAACCCAGAATATTCAAATTCTTATTTTAAAGATAAATTGTAAAATATAGTGCAACAAAAAAAC
>NZ_KV810554.1:0-11545 GCF_001812815.1 Streptococcus sp. HMSC073A12
TTTTTTGTTGCACTATATTTTACAATTTATCAAATAGAAAGGATACGTTATGAAGTTAATGATTTCAGCTGAAGATAAAAAAGCCCTAAGAGATTTTCATTATTCACTAGAATTTTCTGGAAAAGTAGTACTTGCTTCGGTGGCGTTGGTCAGTTTGGCTGTATTAGCAAGTCGTGCCTATTCTTCCAAAAACAAGAAAGGCTGCTGTTTGCATAAAATAGTGCAAAAGTGAGAATAATGAAATAATCAGGAAGGATAACTAAATGATTGGAAGTATGTTTGTCGGCTTCATTATTGGTCTAATTGCAGCAGCAATCACCAATCGTGGAGAACGAATGGGCTGTATCGGCAAAATCTTACTAGGTTGGTTTGGAGCCTGGCTTGGGCAAATGCTCTTTGGTAGCTGGGGACCTCATCTGTCAGATACAGCAATCATCCCTTCAGTGTTGGGAGCGATTATTCTTTTAGCTATTTTCTGGGAAAGAGGAAGCTGACTTCTAAAAATAGGAGTGAGACCGATACCTACGATTGCTAGTGCAGTCGCCCACAAAGGAATTAACATTTGAAAATGTTAATCTCAGCTTTCTTATTTCAAGGCTTCGGTACAAAATGTTCTGTATAGTCTCGCCCCACAAGGCGACTTAACTGTTTTTCAGACTGTTTAGATAGTGAATGCAGAAAACGAAGGTTTCATCAAAATTGCTCTTTGGAGTTTCAAAGGCGAATGAAGATGAGACTTGCTTCACAAGTTCTATCTACCACCTCAAAATGGTGCTTTGTTTTTGTGCGATAGCAGTTGCGTTAAAATTGCTTGTCATCATAAAGGAGTGCGTCTGAGACAGATTCACACGATAACTACAAAAAAAGAACAACCTTAATTTTCTGTTTATCAGAATGCCAAAGTTGTTCTTTTAATTTGTATTATTGAGTTATAGTGCTTTTATAAAGAAATTTTAATTAGGAATGCTGTTTTAGAACAGAGATTCCTTTTTATTTATTATTCAATCACTAACATGCCTTTTTTGATTGCGAAAGGATCTTTTTCATTGATGCGGTCATAGAACATAATGCCATTTGTATGGTCGATTTCGTGTTGCACGACAATGGCATTGTATCCTTTTAGTTTGATACGGTGCTTTTCACCCTCTTTATCAAAATATTCAACGGTGACACGCGCATGGCGCACGACATAACCAGGAACTTCACGGTCAACTGACAAGCAGCCCTCCCCTTCAGCGAGTGCGGCATCTTGAACAGAATGTGCCACGACTTTAGCGTTGTACATAACCGTTTGCAAAGCATAGGCTTCCTTTGGTGGATTGCCCTCTTTGTCTGGCAGGTTTGGCACCAATACAGCAATAATACGCTTTGACAGATCTAGCTGAGGTGCAGCTAGACCAACGCCGCCACGAAGCCCCATTTTTTCAGCAGTTGCAGGGTCTTGTGAATTTCTCAAAAATTGGAGCATTTTTTCACCCAAGATAACTTCTTGCTCTGTAAGTGGAAAGGTGACATCCTTGGCGACTGCCCGAAGCGTTGGATTCCCTTCACGAATGATGTCATTCATATCAATCAAGTGAGCTGGTTTTGTTAATTTTTCAATAACAGACATGTTTTCTCCTTCGTTCTAAAAATGGATTTCTATTCCAAATTAAATTCTTTGTATATGATAAATATAACACAAAATAAAGGAGAAAGAAAGAAATCGGAATAGCGTGTAATGAATATGTGGAGAAAACACGAAATAAATTAGTAAAAAATTAGTCTATTTTGCTTGATATTTAGTTGGATACTAAACTATTATTAGTAACAAAATAAATTACTTTTTAGGAGGGACAAAAAATTGAAAATTCTACTATTTGGAAATACGGGATATGTAACCAAAAAGTTTATACAAGAAGCTTTTCCAAAGGATACGGTTTATCTTTTGGGAGAAACAGATTTAAAAAGTTCAAAAAAAATTAAAATTGACAGTTTTTCCGAAAACAAAAGAGGCCATTGATATGTTGGATAAATTGAATGATAAGTCAACGACAGGCGATAAAATGTTAGAAAAATATTTTGATGCCGAAAACATCCAATATTGGTTAGCTTTTCAGATTTTAATGGGAAACATTGACAATCAAAATCGGAATATGTTCCTTTATAGCCCACAAAATGGAACTCGTTGGTATATTTTACCTTGGGATTTGGACGATTCTTTACGGAAAGGCGAGAGAGAACTTCGTAGGTCGGGTGCGCTGGGACAAAATTCTTGGCGTTATGGTGTGAGTAATTATTGGGGGAATCTCCTTTTTCAACGATTGCTAAAATCTGAAAGATTTAGAACGGGTTTGGATAAAGTGGTTGATAAATTATATAGAAATCAACTTAGTCCTAACAGTATCGGTGACTTGAGCAAGCAATATGCGAATATTGTCAAACCATATTTAAGTCGTATGCCAGATGTGGAGCGTATGCCTATAAAAGAGGAGCAATATGACAAGATTTTAAATGAATTACCAAAGGAAGTTGAAAAAAATTATCAAGATTATAAAAATAGTTTGCAGTCTCCTCAACCATTTTATATTGACCAGCCAAAAGTTGAGAATGGGGAACTGGTTCTTAAGTGGATGTCATCATACGATTTTAACAATAAAGAAATCACTTATCATGTAGAATTAGCTAAGGAGCCTAACTTTAAAGATAAGATCCTTGACAAGAAAGGTCTAACAGAGACAATTGTCACTACAAAACATCTTCCAAAAGGTCAATATTTTATGCGCGTGATTGCTACAAATTCTGATGGTAAATCTCAGGCTTCTTTTGAACAATATCGTGTGGATACTACCAGTCTTTTTGGCGTTTTAAGTTTTTATGTGATGGAAGATGGTAAGATAAAGGTTGATGTTTATGAAAATAAATAAAGAAGAACAGTTTCGTCATGAAAGGAAATACCTGATTGATCTGAAAGAAAAAGAACTATTGACGCAACGCTTTGGCTCCATCCTATCTTTGGATAGACATGCTCAAAATGGTGGGTATACTATTCGTAGTCTGTACTTTGATGATTACTGGAATAGTGCTTATGAGGGAAAAGAAGCGGGAATTTTGATGCGTAAAAAATACCGTATTCGGATCTATAATTTTAGTGACCGAAGTATCAAATTGGAGCGCAAAAAGAAATTTGGACAGTATATTTATAAAGAAGCAGCTCCTTTAACACGAGAAGAGGTAGAAAAAATTCTTGATGGTAACTATAATTTTCTTCTCCATAGCCCCTATTTGTTGTGTAGAGAATTTTATGTTGAATGTGTGGCAAATATGATGCGACCTCGTGTTATAGTAGACTATGAACGAGAACCTTGGGTTTATGACACAGGAACAGTTCGATTGACGTTTGATTCAAATGTTCGAGCTGCTATTGGTAGCTATGATATATTTGATCCATCGTTGCCGACGCTGCCGATATTGCAGCCAGGTAAATTGGTTTTTGAAGTCAAATATACAGAATTACTACCGCAAATTATAAAAACTATCATTCCGCCACAAGCTTCCGAGTTTCTTGCCGTATCCAAATATGTATTGTGTTATGAAAAAACAGCCTACTTACATGATTTCGGATACTGGTATGATACAGACCACTAGTAGAGGAGAAAAAGATGAGTGTTCAAGATATCATTAAAAAATCTGTCTTACAATCAGAAAATTTCACAACCCAAAATATTAGGAAAATTGTTGCGACCTTACTATTAGCCATTGCACTAGGAGCTTTCATTTACTTTGTTTATCAACGATTTTTTACCGGCGTTGTCTATTCTAGAAGTTTTGCCATGACCTTAGTTGGAATGTCTATTTTAACAGCGATGGTAACACTAGCTATTAGCTCCAACATTTGGTATGGTAGGGGCGCTGTCTATCGTTCGTTATCGTACAGCGGTTAAGGATCCGATGGACTTGCTTTATCTGTTCTGGGCTATTACAACAGGAATCACTGTTGGAGCGGGCATGTACATTTTGGCAATTGTAACGGCAACTGTCATTTTTGGAATGTTAATCATTTTTAGCAAAATGCAGGGGCAAGGAAAAGTCTATATTGCTGTTATCCATTATAAAGGTGATGAAACGGGCGATAAAATTATTCAGGCTTTTGGAAAAATGAAATATTTTGTTAAGTCAAAAACGATGCGAGGAGATACTGTCGAAATGGCAGTAGAGGTCTTTTGTCAAAAAGAGAATTTTGTTTTTGTAGAGCAAATCCGGAATATTGAGCAAGTTTCGGATGTGACTCTGATTCAATACAATGGTGAATATCACGGATGATGAGAATGAACAGAATAATACCAATTTGTTTAGGTGTTTTAGCCCTCCTATTTATTTGTGTAGTGCTTTTTTCTCCTTCTTTTAAAAAAGGTAGAAAACGAGTGGAGCAGAATTTTACTTACTCTGATAAAGCACTAGCCAATCCTCTGATGGGCTATGCTCCTTCAGCTAAGGAATCAGAAGTAACTAAGGATGTTCAGTTGGTTTATATGGATGTAACTTGGAAAGAATTGGAGCCTAAAAAAGGGGTATATGCTTGGGAAGCCTTAGAAGCAAAAAATCAGCTTAAACGCTGGTTAAAAGAAGGAAAGCATGTTGTTTTTCGCTTTGTTTTGGACTATCCTCGGAAAGCCACTCATAAGGATATTCCTTCTTGGTTAATCAAAAAAATGTCTGATCCGGGAGACCGCTATACTTCTTCCTATGGAAAAGATTTTTCTCCTAATTATGAGGATAAAAAACTTCTTCAATATTATCAAAAAGCAGTTGAGGCGATGGGGCAGAGATGGGCTGATTCAGGACAAATTTCTTTTATTGAGCTAGGGGGACTAGGTCATTGGGGAGAGTGGCATGTGAATGACGAAGCCAATATTCGGAAGTTGCCAGAAGCGGCTATTCGTGAAAAATATATTACCCCTTGGATAGATGCTTTCCCAGAAGCGAATATTTTGATGCGGCGTCCGTTTACAGTAGCTAAAAAATATGGGTTTGGTCTTTATAATGATGTGGTTGGGGACGAAGAAAGTAAAAAAGTTTGGTTAAATTGGATTAAATCTGGTGGAGATTATGATCAGGAAAATGCAAAAATGGTTTAGTCCCTATGCCAAATGCCTGGCAAACTGCTCCTATAGGTGGTGAATTAACCAGTTCAGCTACTATGAAAACTCTCATGGGGAAAAAGCTGAAACAGATCATCAAAGAACTTCAGGAATCTCATACTACTTTTTTGGGTCCTAAAATTGCTGAAAGGATAGACAATGATAATAGTGGCTATAATGAAATCTTGAAAAACATGGGCTATCGTTTATGGGTTCCTCAGATGACTTTGACATCTGGTAAGACATCTACTCAGTTGACGATGACATTAGCAAATAAAGGAGTTGCCCCCTTTTATCGCAATTGGAAAGTGAAAATTTATGTGCTCAACAGAATGGGTGCTATTATTGAAAGTAAAACCGTACCGATTGCTTTAACAAAAATCTTACCTGATAAAGAACAAAAGGTGCAAATTTCCCTTTCAACTGTTAACGTGACTGGTGAAGGAAATGGATACAAAATCGCTTTGGGAATAGTTTCTCCTCTCACTAAGAAACCAGCTGTTCGATTTGCCAATAAAGGACAGGAAAGAGAAAAATTGATGACTTTGTATGAAGATTGAGACTAAGCAAACCAACGTTGTATTCTTATTTACGGCGTTGGTTTTTTATGTCAGAATTAGATTGCGTCTTTTCATAAAAAACTGTATGATAGGGATAGTGTGATTTTAGAAAGAAGATAAGATGAAAAGATTCATGGAGAAAGCTAGTATTCTGGCTTTATCATTTGTGTTGACAACGGCATTTTCAATTTCCAGCGCTTTACCGGCAATGTCTCAGTTTTATAAGAATTATTCCTCTAGTCAGGTAGAGTTATTAGTCTCCTTGCCGTCTATTGGGATTATGTCTTTATTACTTTTTAATAGTATTTTGGAGCGTTTTTTATCTGAGCGGCAAATGATTATACTAGGACTATTGTTGTTTTCTATTTGTGGCCTCATCCCATTTTTCAATCAAGCTTATGGTCTCGTTTTTGCTTCGCGATTTATTTTTGGTTTAGGGCTAGGTATGATGAACCCTCGAGCAATTGCGATTATTAGTGAGCGATTCCAAGGGAGAGAGCGTGTGCAGATGTTGGGCTACCGTGGGTCAGCAGAAGTTGTTGGGATGGCTTTGCTGACTTTAGCGGTCGGGCAACTCTTGCGTTTTGGTTGGACAACTACTTTTCTGGTTTATACAGTTGGCTTTATTGTTTTAGCATTGTATCTTTTGTTTGTTCCTTATGAAAAAAGCAAAGTCGATAAACATAAGTATCTCAAGTCTGCTCAGAAAATGACCACAAAACAAGTGCGTTTAAGCATATTGTTGGCTTTTATAGCTGGAATGATTGTGTGTACCAATGTCGCTATCAATTTACGTATTCCAAGTCTTGTCTTACAGAATAAAATGGGAAGTGCTGAAACAGCGAGCTTGATTCTCAGCTGTATGCAGCTTATCGGGATTCTAGCTGGTGTTAGCTTTGCTAGTCTAGTGAGTTTACTGAAAAATCGCTTATTGACAGTAATGGGAATTATTTTTGGTCTCAGTCAAGTGATGATTGGTTTTTCGAGCCACATTTGGTTCTTAAGTTTAAGTGCTCTGTTGGCTGGTTTTGCTTATAGCGTATCTCTAACAGCTGTATTTCATATTGTATCAGAGAAAATTCCTGCCCATTTAGTCAATCGTGCAACAGCGATTGTTGTCTTGGGTTGCAGTAGTGGTGCTTCAGTATCAACATTCGTCCTATCCTTGATTGGAATCATTTCTTCTGTTCCAACCTTTATTTTTAGTGTACTAGGGGTTCTCATGATAGCAGTATCCATTTTAGCTTCTTTTGTCACTTATCAACAAAATGAGGGAAAGGATGCGATTAGATAAGTTTTTAGTAGAAATGGGCTTTGGCTCACGAACAGAAGTCAAACGCCTATTGAAAAAGAAGCAAGTTTTGGTGAATGGAAAAATAGAAACATCTGCGAAAATTCAAATAGATGAAAATCAGGATGAAATTTCGGTTAATAACCAAGTTCTGATCTATAAAAGATTTGTCTATTATCTTTTGAATAAACCCAAAGGTGTCATTTCTGCTACCGAAGATGATAAGCATCGAACAGTTTTGGATTTGCTGGATGAAAATGCACGCCAGAAAGCAGTCTTTCCAGTCGGATGGCTCGACATTGACACTCATGGTCTTTTGTTATTAACCAATAATGGAGCTTTGGCACACGCTATGCTGTCTCCTAAAAAGCATGCAGCAAAAGTTTATCGTGCAAAGGTAGATGGGATTATAACTGAAAAAGATGTGGAACATTTTGAAGCAGGAATAGAACTCAAGGACTTTACCTGTCAGCCTGCAAAATTGACCATATTAGAAGTGAATGAAGAATAGCAAACTTCTCTGGTGGAGATTATAATTTCTGAAGGAAAATTTCACCAAGTGAAGCGAATGGTTCAAGCATGTGGCAAAAAAGTAACTGACTTGGAACGCCTTTCTATGGGACCATTAACTCTGGATAGAAAGTTGGAAATAGGAACGTTCCGTCGTTTGACAAAAGAAGAATTAGAAAAACTCACTATTTTTGGTGTAGAAGTCTAAGCCGGAATGTCCCATTTGACAAAACCTTTTCTTCTTGGTAGAATAAGGATGTCGTTAAAGACAAATAACTTTTTCTTGGTATTAGGTGGGCCAAGCCTAACACTCGGATGAAGCGTAAAGAAAAGGAGTCTATCATGGCAATCTCAAAAGAGAAAAAAAATGAAATCATTGCACAATATGCACGTCACGAAGGTGACACAGGTTCAGTTGAAGTACAAGTAGCTGTTCTTACTTGGGAAATTAACCACCTCAACGAACACATCAAGGTACACAAAAAAGACCACGCTACTTACCGTGGATTGATGAAAAAAATCGGTCGCCGTCGTAACCTTCTTGCCTACTTGCGTAAGAACGACGTTAACCGTTACCGTGAATTGATCAACTCACTCGGACTTCGTCGTTAATTCAATTAAAAGTCTCTCATGAAAATGAGAGCTTTTTTTACCATTAGAAATAGAAATGTGTCAGAGTAAGCATATCCTTTGACTGTTGTAATAACTATTGATACAATGTATTTATAAAAATAATTACAAATGTAATTGAATAATAAAAAGGAGAATGACCATGATTGAAATCACTTATTTGGATGCTAGTAAGCAAGAGAGGGTTATAACGTTTGAAAGCTATCAAGAATTTGAGCAATCTCAACAGGCCTGCTTGATCAATGTAGCAGATTATTATCCGGTTCAAAAGCTGCTTGTTAATGGACACGAATTGGATTACCAAGGGACTTACGGTGATGTTTTCTTTTATCTAATGAAGCAAGATTTAAATCAATACAAATAAAAGTGAGGTAAAATGATGACAAAAGCTATTACTGATGCAACGTTTGAAGCAGAAACAAAGGACGGTCTTGTTCTTATTGACTTTTGGGCTACTTGGTGTGGACCTTGTCGTATGCAAGCTCCTATTCTAGAAAAACTTTCCGTAGAAATTCCAGAAGATGAATTGAAAATCGTGAAGATAGACGTTGATGAAAATCCAAATACCGCACGACAATTTGGTATTATGAGTATTCCGACTCTCTTATTTAAAAAGAACGGTCAAGTTGTGAAACAAGTCGCCGGGGTACATACAGCAGCACAAATCAAGCAAATTGTGGCAGAATTAGGATAAAGCATAAAATCCGCTTAGTTTTTAAGTGGATTTTTAGGTGCCTGAAAACTTTTAGTCACTAGGATACCTAAAAGAGATTCTTGAGGATTCTAATAAAACTCAAAATAAAGCATTGACTTATTTAAAATTAAGTGTATAATTACATTTAATAAAAAATTAAGTGATTGCTTAACGAAGAGAAAGCGGATATAAAATGAAACGAATATTGCAAAATAAACTGTTTATGGGAACTTTCGTCTCGGATATGTTGTCTAATTTTGGAGATATACTCTATTATTTGGCTTTAATGAATTATGTTCTGCTATTGCCAGAAGCAAAATTTGCAATCTCTTTAGTGACTTTATCTGAAAGTTTGCCTTTTCTAACGATGATTTTCATGGGCATGTGGGGCGATCGTACTAAGAAGAAAGTAGATACGATTTTGGCGACGCTTCTGTTTCGGACAGGGCTGTATCTGCTCATTGGTCTGGCTATGGGCTTTCAGCCAGCTTTATGGGGAGTGATTTTAGCTGTATTGGTCAATCTTTTATCTGACCTAGCTGGTCAATATGAAGATGCTTTGCATATACCACTCAGCCTTCGTATTATTCCATTGGAAGATCGTGAAGCCATGTATGCCTTTCGTCAAGGAGCAAGCTCTATCCTAAAGATTCTCTTTCAGTCCAGCGGAGCAATTTTAGTCGGGCTGATGAGTTACCAATACCTTGCATTTTTTAATGCTGGAACTTTTGTAGTTAGTGCTTTGATAATGTTGATACTTCGTCCCAGTTTAAATAATCTGCTCAAAGATAATCGAATTCATTCTTCTGTTGATAATCGTGAGGGAGAGAGGCATTTTATTAAAAATACATGGAATAGTTTGCAGCAATCTTATCAAACTGTTCAGAATATCTCCGTCTTAAAGACTTCTATTTTTACCATTGCTGGTTTAAATGCTGTATTTGCAGCAGAGAATGCACTGCTCCTCCTAAATATGAAAGAAAATCCCAGTTTTGCATTTCTCAATCCAGCCACAACTATAGCAACCGTTACAGTTGTAACTTTGATAGGAAATATTTTGGGGAGTGTTTTGGTAACGACCTTATTAAAAAAAGTAAGTATGGAATTTTTGCTGAAGATTTCCGTATTCATGCCTCCTGCTCTCTTTATTGGTTTTTTACTCCACAGTATTTATATTATTTTCTTGGTGAATTTTTTGACAATGGTTATCGTAGGCATTTTTCAGCCGAAGATGAATGCTTTTGTCATTTCATCGCTTCCTGAGAAGCATTTGGCGACAATCAGTGCGGGGATTAGTAGTTTTTCCACATTAGGTTTAGTTCTTTGTCAAATGCTGGTAGCAGTTTTAGTGACGTTCTTGTCATCAGCCCAAATTGCTTTCTTATTTTTAATATTATCATCGATTTTATTCTTTTATACACTGAAAGTGCCCAAAAAAATGCTAAACAAGTGATGCAATAGCTTTCCAAACAGTTTACTTGTTAGGGTGAATTTGATAAGATAACACTAAAGAAGGAGTAAAGATAATGGTGGAAGTACAGTATTCAGAACAAGCAAGTGATTTAATGGAGCAGTTTTCTCTATCTACTCTGATACAGGATAGAAGAGAGACTATCGAAAGTTTTAGTGGCAAAGAGCGTGAGCTTTTTAAAGATGTTTTTCCTATAATGGAAGAGCTTCGCCTTTTGTTTCAACCTTATAAGGAAAAAATGGAAACCTATTATTTGACTGGTTATGGAATCACCTTGCTGCAAAGTTGCTATTTGGAGATGGTAGATAAGGGGCTGACGCCCAAATCGGTTGAAGCGGTACATGCCTACTGTTTGCAGCTAGATGCCGAAGCGATAAGAGAACAGCTAAAAGGTCTCTTAAACACAGGTCCTGAGCACATGGCTAAAAGTGGAGATTTTTGGGATTATTTAGAAGCATCATCTATTAAATCAGAAACTAAGTGGTATTTCAGTCAATTTTATCGGAAGCCACTTGAAGCTATGAAAGAGTTAATAGAATTGTCTCGGGAACTTATTCCGCTTTACCAGCCTTACTTGGAAAAAAGTGCTGCTGAACGTAGAGCTTATGCGTCATCCTTTTCATTGGAGAATACCATTGCAGAGTCTGCTAGCCTATCTCATTTTGATTGGAATTTTAAAGAAAATCAATTTATTAGGCTTTATGTTGTCAGTCCATGGGTGGTGCAGTTTGCATCTTATTTTAGTGAAACAGAACCGAGTGAGAGCCATTATTTTATCGTTTCTTGCCGCATTGATCAATTACTTAAAAGTGGAACAGAACTGGATATGGATACGTTTGCCGCAGTTCTCAAGGTACTTAGTGATAGCACACGCTATAATGTTATGGTAGAATTAGCTAAACCGTATGCAAAGAGCAAACGGATTGCTGAAGAGTTAGATATTACTGGAGCAGCAGTTTCTTTTCATACTCAAAAGCTCATCAATGCAAAACTCCTGCTTTTTAACCGTGACCATAAAGATGTGAAATATGATGTAAATAAAAGTTTACTTAGAGAAATCATTGCCAAGCTGACGAGTGACTTTGGCTTGGAAGAAAAGTGAACAGAAAGATCTTTAGATTAGTTACAGACGAAAAAAGAGGCTGGGGCAAAAGTCCTTAACCTCGTCAGATTTTTATGAGTTTCTTGCAAGTCGCAGTGGTTGAGTAGGTTCTATTCGGTTGATAAATAAACCTTTACAGCCCTACTCAACTGTGCGGGGGTGGGACG
>NZ_KV810554.1:11645-117909 GCF_001812815.1 Streptococcus sp. HMSC073A12
TTCGAAATTACCGATTTTTGTCCCACTCCCTTTTGAATAGTTTCTGTTATTCTTCCAATTCTTCGCTGTATGCAATAATCTGATCAACTGTGTCCGACAGGAATTGAATGGTATCACGGAGTGGTTTATCAGTAGAGATATCCGCGCCAATGATGCGAGCAGATTCAAGAGGCGTTGTGCTTCCGCCGGATTTGAGGAAGTTGAGCCAATCGCGGGCTCCATTTTCAGAATTTTTCAAATGAAGATAACCAGCAGTTGAGATAACGAGACCTGCAGAATAGGTATAACTGTACAGTCCCATGTAATAGTGACTTTGGCGCATCCAAGTAAGTGCAGCATCGTCATCAATTTCCACCGCTTCCCCCCAGAATTCGGTCAGAACTTCTTTCATAATACTGTTCAGTTTAGCAGCACCAAAGGTTTCGCCGGCTTCAATCAGATTGTAAACACGGCGTTGGAAAGCTGCTTCCAGGAGGTGAGTGATGAAGTTATGGAAGTAGGTGTCAGTTAAGCGATGCGCAAGAGCAAAGCGTTTTTGGCGTGGATTGTCAAATTGATGTTCCAAATAGTCGCTAAGTAAGAGTTCGTTGAAGGTAGAAGGAGCTTCTACGTAATAGGTAGACATGTGGGTATTGAAATAGCTTTGACTATTGTCAGAGAAGATGAACTGACCAGAGTGGCCAATTTCATGAATCAGAGTATACACATCACTCATACGGCCTGTCCAGCTCATGAGAACGTACGGGTGCACACGATAAGGGTCAGTTGCATAGCCTCCGGAGTCCTTGCCGGCATTAGCTGCAAAATCCACCCAGCGCTCTTTTTGATAATTGGCAATTTCGCACGTGTATTCTTCTCCAAGTGGAGCAACGGACTTCATTACTAGTTCGTAAGCGTCATCAATAGTGACATCAGGATTAAGTGCGCTGTCCAAGTCCAATTTCCAATCTGCAAAGGTCATTTTTTCAAGACCGTTGATTTTAGCAACGTGTTTGAGAAACTTTTGTGCAACAGGGGCGAATTCTGTCATGATGAGGTCAATTTGCCGGTCAAACATAGAACGGTCTACCTCTTGCTCAGCCAAAAGATAGTCAAAAACAGAGTCATACCCCCGCATATCAGCAATCAGCTTTTCAGATTTCACTTGAGCCAGATAAGCTGCAGCAGCAGTATGTTGATGTTTGCGAAGTCCAGCTGAGAAAGACCGGAAAGACTTTTCACGGACTTGAGCATTTTCGTGATTTTGGTAGAAATTTTCGTAGCTGATAAAGCTATTCTTATAAACTTTTCCGTCTACTTCAAAATCCTCCATGGCAAAATCACCTGCCCTCATTTTGGTGTAAATGTCTTGTGGGCTGTAAAAAACTTCACTGAGATTTGTCAGAGCCTTTTCGACATCGGCACCTAAATAGTGAGCTTTTTGAATTTTTGCTTGACGAATTGCAGCAGTCAAATGCGGTAGTTGTCCGAGACGGTCGAGTACTTTTTCATTGGCATTTACCAAAGCTGCGTCAAAGAAGCTAAGCGCAACGCTGGCTTCTGTTTCAAAATCTGTACCAGCTTGCGCAATCTGTGCAAAGCTTTCATCACTGTAGTCCGTTGTTTGCGGCATAAAGCTGTAGTTGCCAATATGGCTTCTTTGAATGTAGATTTGCTCCAATTCAGCAAAAGCCTTTTCAAAATCCTCAAAAGTATGGAGGTTATCCTTATAATCACGTGTGAATTGGTTAATGTCCTCACGCGTTTTTTCAATCGCCCGCAAGAAATCCTCTCGGTCTTGATAGAGGGCTGTTAAGTCCCACAGCTCCTTTTCTGGAAATTCAGAACGTTGTTTTTGTTCAACCATAAATCTATTTCTCCTTGTCATTAACTTTCTTCTAGTATAGCAGAAAATAAGAATAATAGATAACATTTCAAAAATTCTTGTTAAAAAGCTATTTTAAGGCTTTTTCTTTTGGTGTAAAATATGATAAAATAAAGTTTATACGTGCTTGATACAAAGATGAGGATTTAAAGGCTTATTAGGGACAATCCTTGTTTATTTCAAAAGTACAGCAGATGAATATTGTGAGCGCTTAACGAGATTTGCGACAGGAACTTGTTAAATCGGTATTATTTGGCAAGAGGCTTTGACTTAGCAAGGCATTTAGCGATTAGCGTAAACTTATTAGGTACTAAGTACCAATCAATTTTAATGCTTTGTATCTTGATCTTTGTAGGCAAGACGTATAAAAAAATTAGAAATTGAGTATAAGCTCAACGAGGAATATATATGACAAAGCAAGTATTTAAAACCACTTTTGCTGGCAAAGAATTAGTGGTTGAAACTGGACAAGTGGCGAAGCAAGCGAATGGTAGCGTAGTGGTGCGCTATGGTGAAAGTACCGTTCTGACAGCAGCCGTTATGTCAAAGAAAATGGCGACTGGCGATTTCTTCCCGCTTCAAGTCAATTATGAAGAAAAGATGTACGCAGCTGGGAAATACCCTGGTGGCTTTAACAAGCGCGAAGGACGCCCTTCAACGGACGCGACTTTGACCGCTCGCTTAATCGACCGTCCCATTCGTCCCATGTTTGCGGAAGGTTTCCGCAATGAAGTTCAGGTTATCAATACCGTTCTTTCTTATGATGCGGATGCTTCAGCACCTATGGCAGCTATGTTTGGTTCATCTCTTGCGTTATCAATCTCAGATATTCCTTTTAACGGACCAATTGCTGGTGTACAAGTTGGCTATATTAATGGAGAATTGGTTATCAATCCAAGTCAAGAACAAAAAGAAGCTTCGTTATTGGAATTAACTGTTGCAGGAACTAAAGAAGCGATCAACATGGTAGAGTCTGGTGCCAAAGAATTGTCAGAAGAAATCATGTTGGAAGCTCTTCTCAAAGGGCACGAAGCAGTCAAAGAATTGATTGCCTTCCAAGAAGAAATCGTTGCTGCAGTTGGTAAAGAAAAAGCAGAAGTAGAATTGCTTCATGTGGACACTGAATTACAGGCTGAAATCATCGCAGCCTACAACAGCGACCTCCAAAAAGCGGTTCAAGTGGAAGAAAAATTGGCTCGTGAAGCTGCAACTCAAGCAGTTAAAGACCAAGTAACAGCAGTTTGCGAAGAAAAATATGCAGACCATGAAGAATATGAACGCATCATGCGTGATGTGGCTGAAATCTTGGAACAAATGGAACATGCTGAAGTGCGCCGTTTGATTACAGAAGACAAGGTGCGTCCTGACGGTCGTAAGGTTGATGAAATTCGTCCACTAGATGCTGAAATTGACTACCTACCACGTGTGCATGGTTCTGGTCTCTTTACTCGTGGGCAAACTCAGGCTTTATCTGTTTTGACCTTGGCACCAATGGGCGAAACACAAATCGTTGACGGTTTGGATCCAGAATACAAGAAACGCTTTATGCACCACTACAACTTTCCACAATACTCTGTAGGAGAAACGGGTCGTTATGGTGCACCAGGTCGTCGTGAAATCGGTCATGGAGCACTTGGTGAACGTGCACTTGCGCAAGTTCTCCCTAGTCTAGAAGATTTCCCTTATGCAATCCGTTTGGTAGCAGAAGTTCTTGAGTCAAATGGTTCCTCTTCACAGGCCTCGATTTGTGCTGGGACACTTGCTCTCATGGCCGGTGGGGTACCAATTAAAGCACCTGTAGCCGGAATTGCTATGGGGCTCATTTCAGATGGTAGCAATTACACGATTTTAACAGATATTCAAGGCTTAGAAGATCATTTCGGAGATATGGATTTCAAGGTGGCTGGTACACGTGAAGGAATTACTGCTCTTCAAATGGATATTAAGATTGAAGGAATTACTGCTGAAATCTTGCAAGAAGCATTGGCTCAAGCTAAAAAAGCACGTTTTGAAATTTTAGATTTGATTGAACGTACAATTCCAGCTCCTCGTCCAGAACTCGCTCCAACCGCTCCAAAAATTGATACCATCAAGATTGATGTTGATAAAATTAAGATTGTCATCGGTAAAGGCGGTGAAACGATTGACAAGATTATCGCAGAAACAGGTGTCAAGATTGACATTGACGAAGAAGGAAATGTTGCTATTTACTCTAGCGATCAAGATGCGATTAACCGTGCCAAAGAAATCATTGCAGCTCTTGTGCGTGAAGCAAAAGTAGATGAAGTTTATCATGCCAAAGTGGTTCGGATTGAGAAATTCGGTGCTTTTGTCAATCTCTTTGACAAGACAGATGCCTTGGTGCACATCTCAGAAATGGCTTGGACGCATACTAATAAGGTTGAAGATTTGGTACAACTTGGTGATGAAGTAGATGTCAAAATCATCAAGATTGATGAAAAAGGCCGTATTGATGCCTCTATGAAAGCTCTTCTTCCTCGTTCTCCAAAACCTGAGCATGATGAAAAAGGTGAAAAGTCTGAGCGACCTCACCGTCCACGTCACCATAAGGGCCACAAACCTAAGAAAGAATTTACAGAAACACCAAAAGATTCAGAATAAGAAAAGGAGAAATGTATGGGATGGTGGCGCGAAACCATTGATATTGTAAAAGAAAATGATCCAGCGGCACGCAACAGTTTGGAAGTTTTGCTGACTTATCCAGGTGTCAAGGTCTTAGCTGCCCACCGTCTCTCGCATTTTCTATGGAAGCACGGCTTCAAACTCCTGGCTCGGATGCACAGTCAGTTTTGGCGTTTTTGGACCCAAATCGAGATTCATCCGGGTGCCCAGATTGACTCAGGTGTTTTTATCGACCATGGCTCAGGTCTGGTGATTGGAGAGACAGCGATTGTTGAAAAAGGCGTTCTTCTCTATCACGGAGTGACTCTTGGTGGAACAGGGAAGGATGTTGGCAAACGCCATCCGACTGTGCGTAAAGGAGCTCTCATATCAGCCCATGCCCAAGTCATCGGACCGGTAGAAATCGGTGAAAATGCCAAGGTTGGTGCAGCTGCAGTAGTCGTGGCAGACGTACCTAGTGATGTAACAGTTGTCGGTATTCCGGCTAAGATCGTCCGAGTTCATGGACGGAAGGATGAGCCTATCATCCATGAAGTCGAAGAAAAACGGGAGTACTACGTCAATAAACTCGAGCAGGCTAGAGAAGCCAGCCGCAGATCGTCTGGTTTGTAGAGGATACCTATATGATTCAAGCAAGAAATAAGTTGAGCAAAGAGGAGTTATCTGAGGCGAAAAAACTAATTAACTGTTGCCAAGCCTATGATGGAACTTATCGTGATCCCTATCTTTCTAACATGCTTAATTTTGACCCCAACATGCCCGCCTTTTTCCTTTATTATGAAAAAGGCGAACTTGTTGGTCTATTAACTGTCTATGCTGATGACCAAGATGTGGAAGTGACGATACTGGTTCATCCAAATCATCGCCGTCAGGGAATTGCGCGTGCTTTGTTTACGAGTTTTGAGAAAGAAACGGCTCCTTTCCCTATTCATTCAGTTACTTTTCAGACAGAACGTATTTTTCTAGAGCGTTATCCTGATTTTGTCAGCAACTGGGGATTGGTCGAGGAAGAAGAGACAGAAACCTGGTTAGGTAAGGATAGAAGACCTTATCCGTTAGTAACTGTTTCTAATCTTGAAGTTTTGTTAGCAGATAGTTCGTATCAGGAGCAAATTAGCCAGTTAAAATTTCAGGCATTTTCAGAGGAACATGAATCGAGAGAAGTTGTGGATAGATATGTCGCTGAAGCTCTGAAGGATCCAGAAAGTCGCCTATATATTTTATTAAAAGACGGTCAGGTTATTGGAACTTGCACGGTAGATTTATCGACTGATACGAATTATTTCTACGGTTTAGCAATATCGGAACTTGAACGTGGAAAAGGCTATGGAAGCTACTTAGCTAAATCCCTTGTCAACCAACTGATCGAGCAAAATGATAAGGAATTTCAGATTGCAGTAGAGGACTGCAACGTAGGTGCCAAACGCTTGTATGAAAAAATCGGCTTTGTCAAACAGACACAGGTAGTTTATTTGAATGAGAAAGAGTAGAAAAATGCTATTAGAAGAATTCGAAAATGTACCTGCTGTTATCGAACCAACTGATCGAAGTATTCGTGGTGGTGGAGAAATCTGTGACACGATTATTTTATCTTTTAATGGAGAAATCGTTGAACGAGTAAAGAAGTTTGAAGATGTTTATGAAGGTGGCTATCTAACCAATCTAAATGGCAGACTTCCATGGTATATCTATGAAAAAAATGGGAGTAAGGTAGCCGTTGCTATAGCTACGATTGGAGTCCCGATGTTTGTTGGACTCTTAGAAGAACTCAAAGCAAGAGGATTTAAGAACTTTATTGTTTTGGGTTCTTGCGGAGTTCTAGATCAGTCTATTCAGGCAGATAAGATTATTCTACCAAGTTCAGCTCTACGTGATGAAGGTACAAGTTATCATTACGCTCCTGCAAGTGATGAGATAGCTTATGACGAAACTTTGCTTTTAACCATGGAAGAAGCTTTGAATAAATCTTGCATTGAGCACATTCGAACAAAGGCTTGGACCACAGATGCTTTCTATCGTGAAACAGCCGATAAGGTCAAACGCAGATTAGCAGCAGGTGCGACTGTTGTGGATATGGAAGCCTCAGCAATCATGGCTTGGGCACAATTTCGACAAGCAAAAGTTTATCAATTTTTTTATACGGCTGATTATGTTGACCATCACAATCATGAGTGGGATGCAAGATACGAAGACAGAAAAGCAAATGCTATGACTTTCTTTGAGATAGCATTAGTAATTGCTAGAGAGTTGGATTGAAATGACTCTTTACGATAAACAAGAAACAGAAAGGAGACAGTGAGTGATTAAAATCTATGACACCATGTTCCGTGATTTGCGAGAATTTGTCCCGATTGAGGACGATAAGGTTAAGATGTATGTCTGTGGGCCAACTGTGTACAACTATATCCACGTGGGGAATGCCCGTTCAACAGTAGCCTTTGATACTATTCGTCGCTACTTTGAGTACCGTGGTTATGAGGTTGCCTATATTTCCAACTTTACGGATGTGGATGACAAGATTATCAATCGCGCCAAGGAAGAAGGCATTACGCCTCAGGAGGTTGCGGACAAGTACATCGCTGCCTTTCGTGAGGATGTGACGACGCTGGGGGTTCAACCAGCTACCCAACACCCGCGCGTAGTGGACTACATGATGGACATCATTGATTTTGTACAGGTCTTGGTGGACAAAGGATTTGCCTATGAGTCAGAGGGGGATGTTTACTTTCGGGTTGAAAAGTCCTCTAATTACGCTAAGTTAGCCAATAAAAGTCTAGCAGACTTAGAGCTTGGAGCTTCTGGTCGGACAGATGAGGAGACCACCCGCAAGGAAAATCCAGTGGACTTTGCTCTTTGGAAGGCTGCTAAGCCCGGTGAAATCTTCTGGGACAGCCCATGGGGACCTGGTCGTCCAGGCTGGCATATCGAATGCTCCGTCATGGCGACAGAAATTCTGGGAGATACGATTGATATTCACGGTGGCGGAGCTGATTTAGAATTTCCGCACCATACCAATGAAATCGCTCAATCAGAAGCTAAAACTGGAAAGACTTTTGCCAACTACTGGATGCACAATGGCTTTGTCAATATTGATGATGTCAAGATGTCTAAGTCTCTGGGGAATTTCATTACCGTTCACGATGCCCTTAAAACCATTGACGGACAGGTACTGCGTTTCTTTTTTGCAACTCAGCATTACCGCAAACCTATCAATTTCACAGAAAAAGCCGTCCACGATGCGGAAGTGAATCTAAAATATCTGAAAAATACTTACGAGCAACCCTTTACGGGAACGGTCAATTTGACAGAATTGCAGGTTTTTCTGGATAAATTTACAGCTGCTATGGACGAAGATTTCAATGCAGCAAATGGGATTACAGTTGTTTTTGAACTGGCTAAGTGGATCAATTCTGGTCATTACAGTCAAGAAGTAAAAACAGCTTTTGCTGAGCTTCTGCAAGTTTTTGGTATTGTCTTTACAGCAGAAGTACTGGATGCGGATATTGAAGCCTTGATTGAGCAGCGCCAAGCTGCGCGTGTTGCCAAGGACTTTGCAACAGCTGATAAAATCCGTGATGAATTGGCAGCTAAAGGGATCAAGCTTTTAGATACCAAGGACGGAGTGAGGTGGATCCGTGATTGATGTCAATCTTATAAATGGTATTGCCTTGGCTTTTGAAGGCGATGCTATCTACTCAACTTATATCCGCCGTCACTTGATTTTCCAAGGCTTGACAAAACCGAACCAGCTACACAGAGAAGCAACCAAGTATGTGTCGGCTCGTGCGCAAGCTAACCTCATTTCTCAAATGTTGGAAGAAAAAATTCTGACAGAAAAGGAAGAAGAAATCTACAAGCGCGGGCGCAATGCCAACAGCCATACAAAGGCTAAAAATGCTGATATTGTGACCTATCGCATGTCGACAGGTTTTGAAGCTGTTCTGGGATATTTACACATGACCGATCAAATCAAGCGTTTAGAAGAGCTGATTGATTGGTGTATTGTGAGAGTGGAGGGCGCACAGCATGGTAAAAACTAATCTTTTAGAATGGTTCCCTCAAGGTAGCCTTCAATCCAATCCAAATGCAAACGAAAATGAAGTGGCAATTCCCATTTCAAGTAAGCAATGGTTGTTATTAAAAAAAAGCAGTCTGACAGAGCGAGAGCAAGAACTTATTTCTTTACTGACTGGGAAAGACTCTGCATTTGATGGTGGACCTTGGTATGATTATTTGGTTCATAACCGTGGCAAAATGCCTCAAAACGTTCAAAAGCTACAGTTCGTCCATTGTCATTTATTCCATTATGAAAATGAAACAATTGGGTCTTGGTTGGAAATGATGCGAACCATACTGCCTAATAGAATAGCAGATTTTCAGCTGTCCTCTCAGGATTACATCTTTGTGCTGGATCAAACGCAATTAGTCCCTGTAAAAGATGTTCTCCGTGATACTTTATCGGCTATCGAATATGACTTTAGCTTAACTCTGACAATTCAAATCGGACAGATTTGGACTCGCATTTTTGAGGAAAACTATCCTGAGCTATTTCAAGCAGAGAATACCCTTTTTTCCAAGTGGTGGGAACAGGCTCAGCATTCCAATGTGCATTCTTTTTCTCAACTCTTTTTGTGGGGGATTAGCCAAAACGATTTCATATTGCCAATTTTAACAAAGAAACTTCACCAATTGATTGAAAGTCAGGAACAGCTCATTGATATTATCGCTGCTTTGTGGGAAAATACGGCGGTTGTGACAAAAGCTGCCCAGCAGTTGTATATTCATCGGAACACATTGCAATATCACATTGATAAATGGGAAGAACTGACGGGCTTACAGCTAAAAGACCTGACAGATTTGACCCTGTGTTACCATATTGTCATCAATGATTTAGTGTAATGTTTTGTGCATCCTGCACAAAACATTTTTTTTATTTTGTTCACTTTGCCATAGGATAATGAAGCGTTTTCATATATAATAAAATCATAATAACAAAGGAGTTCCATCTTATGGTAGAATTAAATTTAAAAAACATTTACAAAAAATATCCAAACAGCGAACACTACTCTGTAGAAGATTTCAACTTGAATATTAAAGATAAAGAATTTATCGTTTTCGTAGGACCTTCAGGCTGTGGGAAATCTACTACACTTCGTATGATTGCTGGTCTTGAAGATATTACAGAAGGTGAATGTTCAATTGACGGGCGCGTGGTGAACGACGTAGCGCCAAAAGACCGTGATATTGCTATGGTTTTCCAAAACTATGCTTTGTATCCACATATGACCGTGCACGACAATATGGCTTTTGGTTTGAAGCTTCGTAAATACAGCAAGGATGATATTGAAAAACGTGTAAATGAAGCAGCGGACATTCTTGGTTTGAAAGAATTCTTGGATCGTAAACCAGCTGACCTTTCAGGTGGTCAACGTCAACGTGTAGCCATGGGACGTGCTATTGTTCGTGATGCAAAAGTATTCCTTATGGACGAACCACTTTCTAACTTGGATGCGAAATTGCGGGTATCTATGCGTGCAGAAATCGCTAAAATCCACCGTCGTATTGGGGCAACCACTATCTATGTTACCCATGACCAAACAGAAGCAATGACTTTGGCTGATCGTATCGTTATCATGTCTGCAACAAAGAATCCTTCAGGAACGGGGACAATTGGACGTATAGAACAAATCGGTACCCCACAAGAAGTTTACAAAAACCCAGTCAATAAATTTGTTGCAGGCTTTATCGGAAGCCCAGCGATGAACTTCATCAATGTAACTTTGAAAGGTGATGAAATTGTAGCACAAGACCTTTCTCTGAAAGTACCAGAAGGTGCCTTGAAGGTACTTCGTGAAAAAGGCTATGAAGGCAAGAAACTCATTTTTGGTATTCGTCCAGAAGACATCAATACAGAAGCTGCTTTCCTTGAAACCTTCCCAGATTCAGTTGTACATGCTAAAATTTCTGTATCTGAATTGCTTGGTTCTGAATCTCACTTGTATTGCCAAATTGCAGATAATGAATTTATTGCCAAAGTAGACGCTCGTGATTACCTCAAAGCTGGAGCAGGTATTGACCTTGGCTTTGACTTGAACAAAGCACACTTCTTTGATCCAGAAACAGAAAAGACAGTTTACTAATTTACAACGCCTCTAGAATAAATTAATAAGAAAATGCAGGATGCCTTGTTTGATGCAAGACTCCTGCGTTTTTTTTATAGAAGTTAACTATAAGGTGATTTATAAATAAGAAGAAGCATTTTAAATTTTATGTTATACTAAAGTTATGGAAAATAACGATATTGTTTACGGCGTACATACTGTGACGGAAGCTCTCATGACCAATACTGGAAATAAACTCTATATTCAAGATGACCTACGTGGAAAAAATGTTGCTAAGATGAAAGATTTGGCAGCAGAAAAAAAGGTTTCCATTTCTTGGACTAGTAAAAAAACACTACAGGAAATGACAGACGGTGCCGTTCATCAAGGTTTTGTCTTGCGTGTTTCAGAATTTGCTTATACGGATTTTGAGGCGATGTTGAAAATGGCAACTCAGGAAGACAATCCTCTCTTGCTCATTTTAGATGGTCTAACAGATCCGCATAATTTAGGCTCTATTTTACGGACGGCTGATGCGACAAATGTTACAGGTGTCATTATTCCTAAGCATCGAGCGGTTGGTGTCACGCCGGTCGTCGCCAAGACCTCTACTGGTGCGGTGGAGCATATTCCTATTGCTCGTGTGACCAATCTTAGCCAAGCTCTGGATAAACTAAAACATGCAGGTTTTTGGATTTTTGGCACAGATATGAATGGCACCCCTTCGACTAAGTGGAATACGGCAGGTAAACTGGCTCTGATTATCGGCAATGAAGGCAAGGGCATTTCTGCTAATATTAAAAAGCGAGTTGATGAAATGCTTACCATTCCTATGAATGGACATGTGCAGAGCCTTAATGCTAGTGTGGCGGCGGCTATTCTCATGTATGAAGTATTTAGAAATCGCCTATGAAACGGAAAATTTTATTAGTAGATGGCTATAATATGGTGGCTTTTTGGCAAGAGACTCGTTCTCTCTTTAACAAAGGGGAATTAGATGCAGCACGAACCATTCTGCTTAACAAACTCAGTAATTACGCCAGTTTTGAACAGTTGGAAATTATCTGTGTGTTTGATGCGCAGTATATGCCGGGAGTTCGCCAGACTTATGATGAATTCAATGTTACGGTTGTGTTCACTGAGGAAGAAGAAACAGCAGACGATTACATTGAGCGTTTGGCAACTGATCTCAACAATCCTAGAAATCAGGTATCTGTGGCAACGAGCGACTTAAATGAGCAGTGGACTGTCTTTAAGGGGCTTTGCGTGTTTCGACTCGTGAACTAGAAAAGCGAGTAGCTGTTACAAAGTCAAATCTCAATCAAATGAGCCAACAGCTTAAAATGGGAAAACCACCTTTGCGTCCTATGGACAATCCAACCTTGCGCGATTTACAGAAAATGATGGAGAAAAAGAAAGATGACTTTTAAAATTGTAACTGATTCAACCACAGATCTTCCAGAAAGCTGGGCTTTGAAAAATGATGTTCAAATCCTTGGTTTGACTATTCAGTTGGACGGGACAACTTATGAAACGGTCGGGGATAAGAAACTGACGAGTGAGCAGCTCCTCTCTAAAATGGAAGCAGGGAGCCAACCAACAACCAGCCAAATCAATGTCGGTCAGTTTGAAGATATCTTTCGTCGCTATGCTGAGGTCGGCATGCCAGTTCTTTATATTGCGTTTGCTTCAGTCTTGTCAGGAACTTACCAAAGTGCGGTTATGGCACGGGATATGGTTTTGGAAGATTTTCCAAAAGCAGTTATCCGGATTATTGATACCAAGGCGGCATCTATGGGAGAAGGTATTCTGGTGATGAAAGCGGTGGAAGCGAAAGCTGCCGGTCAAAGTTTGGAACAAGTAGTAGCCTTAATAAAATCTTTAGTTCCAAAAGTGAAAACGTATTTTCTAGTAGATGACCTAAATCATCTTATGCGTGGTGGACGAATTTCAAAGACCGCAGCTCTCATGGGAAGTTTAGTCAATATTAAGCCAGTCATTGCAGTTAAGGGAGATGGAAGGCTAGATTCTGTGGCTAAAGTCCGTGGGAAGAAAAAGGCTCAGACTGAGGTGGTGCGCATGACCTTGGAAGATATTGCCGATCCGCGCGTGGTAATTGCCTATGCAGGAGCAGACAGCCAAGAGGTGGCTCAAGTCTTAAAAAATCAGCTTCTTGCCTCTGAGCAAGTCAATGAAGTTTTAATTTTACCATTAGGACCAGTCATTTCCACTCACACGGGTCCTGGAACTTTGGGGCTATTCAGTATTGCCCATGAAAATCAAGATTAAGCGAAATGAAACCGTTCTTTCATAAATAATTTATCAAATATATTGACTTTTACCCCTAAAATTTGGTATGATAGTAAACGGTATTGTTTACCCCATTTGTAAGGCCCCGGAACCTTCCAAATAACTTGCGGACCGGAACATCCGCCTTGTAAACAAAAACGATATTCATATAGGAGAAATCATGAACAAAACAACATACATGGCTAAGCCAGGTGAAGTTGAACGTAAATGGTATGTAGTAGACGCTACTGATGTACCTCTTGGACGCCTTTCTGCTGTTGTAGCAAGCGTACTTCGTGGAAAAAATAAACCAACTTTCACACCTCATACTGATACAGGTGACTTTGTGATCGTTATCAATGCTGAAAAAGTAAAATTAACTGGTAAAAAGGCAACTGATAAAGTTTACTACACTCACTCAATGTACCCAGGTGGATTGAAATCAATCACTGCTGGTGAACTCCGTTCTAAGAACGCTGTTCGTTTGATCGAAAAATCAGTTAAAGGTATGCTTCCACATAATACTCTTGGCCGTGCTCAAGGTATGAAATTGAAAGTATTTGTAGGCGCTGAACACACGCACGCTGCACAACAACCAGAAGTTCTTGATATTTCAGGACTTATCTAAGGAAAGGAACAAATAAGCTATGTCACAAGCACAATATGCAGGTACTGGACGTCGTAAAAACGCTGTTGCACGCGTTCGCCTTGTTCCAGGAACTGGTAAAATTACCGTAAACAAAAAAGATGTTGAAGAATATATCCCACACGCGGATCTTCGCCTTGTCATCAACCAACCATTCGCAGTTACTTCAACTGTTGGTCAATACGATGTTCTCGTAAACGTTCTCGGTGGTGGCTACGCTGGTCAAGCAGGAGCTATCCGTCACGGTATCGCTCGTGCCCTTCTTCAAGTAGACCCAGACTTCCGCGACTCACTCAAACGCGCTGGTCTTCTTACACGTGATGCCCGTATGGTAGAACGTAAGAAACCAGGTCTTAAGAAAGCTCGTAAAGCTAGCCAGTTCTCTAAACGTTAAGAACCGCTTTACAACAACGATTACAAGCATTTTGCAAGTCTCTTGCAAGGTGCTTTTTTTAGTTGATTTTTGCTTTTGATACCTTTTTTGATACCGTTTTGGAAAAACTTTTACATCTTTTTTGATTATATTCTTATCTTTGAATAGTTTATATAATTGACGTATACTTCCTGTTTATGTTAAACTTTGAGAGTGTAATGACAGGAAAATCAGGTTGGGATTCATTCCTAACAGGCTTCGATGCTGTCCTTGGAGAAAATTCTTCTAAAAAATCGGGATTGCGATGCAAATCGCCCGCATTACTCTACTCTAGACTTACTGTCTGGAGTTTTTTGTATTGTTTTTTAGATAACTCGCAAATTGTTTGATGGATCTATCTTCTCCGTTAGCTGTTGAATGGCTGTAGGTGTCTAAAGTCATTTGACTACTTGCATGCCCTAACCTTTTGGCAGTGTTGACAGGGTCGACTCCGATTTCAATCATCAAGGTAGCATGAGTATGTCTGAAGCCGTGAGGACTGATTTTCCTTAAGCCATGTTTTCGAATAATCCTTGAAAGTACATTGTTGATATAGTCTGCATGTAGTGGCTCTATTGAGCCTGTACGTGTGCAGTAAGTGAAGATAAAATCTTGCTCGATAGAAAGAGGTGCGACTGCTAGTTGTGCCTTTTCTTTTTGGCAATTTGACTTCCATTCTTGCAGAATAGAGATAGTTTCGCTATCTAGCTTAATCTTTCGAACTGAAAAATTGTTTTTAGTGCCTTTTTCGACTGCCTGACCGTCTAATCGTCCTAGGCTCTTGCTTATGCTGAGAGCCTCGCTCTGAAAGTCTATATCAGCCCATTTAAGAGCGTACAGCTCGCCTTTCCTTAAGCCGCTATAGGCTAGTAATCTAAAGAGTGCATAATGCTTATAAGGCTCTTCCTGAAGGACAATGTTTAGGAACTCTTGTAGTTCTTGAACCGTCCAATAATTTTCTGTCCGTATCTTCTTCCTCTTTGGCATAATGATTTCTGTCATAGGATTATGCTTAAGCAATTTCATCTTAATCGCAAAGTCAAAGACTTTACCAGTGTAAGACTTGATTTGCTTGATATTCTTGAAAGTCTTTGCTTTTTCCGTGATAAAGTTCTGGCAGCCTAAAGGGGAGATTTTACTGATAGGTAATTCTCCCATGACTGGCAGAATGTGCAACCTAAACATATCAAGAGTACGTGAAGCCGTTGTCGGCTCTACCGTATCTTGATAGGCTTGATACCATTTTTCAAAAATCTCGCTATAAGATTTTTGAGATGGCTTGATGAACTCTTCCAACTTTCCTGAAGCCTTAAGATAAATGAGCCTAGCTTCGTAGTCTTTGGCTTCCTTTCGAGTACGAAAGCCACGTTTGATATGGTCTGCACGTTGACCGTCTCTAGTCATATAGACCTTGACAAAATACAAATAGCCATTTTTGGCTTTTTTACTTGGGTATTTGTGAATGGACATTGTAATTTCTCCTTTATTTTTCTAAGGTTTCGGAGCTTGTAAAATAAGGAAATTACGAGTTGTCACGATTATTTTTTATGTTTTTTAGCTATTCTTTGCTTGTATTCATCGGTCTCTATCCATGCCTGCCATACGTAGTGATAATCTGATTTTTCATCTCCGCTATGGTTAATTGTATAAGGAAATTCTTCGGCAACTTCTCTTATCCTTTGTTTGAGTGCATGAATTATATTAGGTTCAATGCCTTCAAAAATTTCATCAATTTTTTTTTCAAGTGTTGGAGTGGATAGAAGCATTGTTTTTACAAAGCTAACATCATCTTTGAAGGGGGTCCACTCGGTTACTTTGTATAAGTTAGTTTTCCCTTGAGCTACTCTAAAAAAACTCTGTAATAGAGGTTCATCACCTGGATTTATCAAGTTAGGCTCTTTTTCATCTCCTAATAGATATCCAACTGATACTCCAAAATATTTTGCAAGAATAACTGCGTTGTTTTTCTTGGGGTTACGCACACCTTGGTTATAGCTTGTTAATGTTGGGTAGGCTATTCCAGTTTCTTCGCTAATTTTTTTTAGTGTTTTACCGCTTAAAGCGACTAGATATGGGATTCGTGTATTCATTTTCTCTCCTTTTGTATCTAAAATAACACAAATAACACAAAAAAACAAATTATGATACAAAAATCATTGACAAAAATGCAAAAGTATTTTAAAATGTATTTTGTATTTAAATAATGCAAAAACAAATGCTTTCGGAGTTTGTAAAAAAGGAAAGGGGTCAACTATGGCTTACACACTAGAAGAACAAGAAACGTTTGTCCGATTTGACGCACTGGATAAACAATGGACGATTGAAACAAATTATTCTCCACACATTCAAAAAGTGCTAAAACTTCCTGAAGCCTATGGAGTGTTAAACACTGAGGAAGAAGATGGCAGAACGATTTGGCTAACTGCCATTATGAAGATTGGTGAGGATTTTTCAATCAACGTATTTCCTAAGAAAAAACGCAAGATGACCGAAGAACAACGTCAAGAACTTGCTGAACGTATGAAACAAGCAAGAGCAATCCTTGAAAAATAGGAGTGCCACTCGGTCTGAAATACTAGATAGGTATATTTATCCTATGGAACTATTTTAGATTGAACTATTCCCAGAAAATAGGCAATGAAAATAGTTTAAAAATGATTTTAACAAAAAGGAGAATCTGCAAATGACAGAAGGATTTACGATACAACTTCCAAAAGTAACCGAAAAGAAGTTACTGGCTCGCTATGATAACATGCTCCAAAAGGCAATAGAAAAAGCCCTTGAAGATAAGGAACTCTATAAGCCTATGGTTCGTATGGCTGGCTTGTGCCGTTGGCTAGATGTTTCAACGACGACTATTGTCAAATGGCAGAAGGAAGGCATGCCACATATGGTTATTGACGGAGTGACCTTGTACGACAAGCACAAGGTCGCTCAGTGGTTAGAACAGTTTGAGAGGTAAGAGCTATGGACTATGATAACGAAAATTACTTAATACCTAAAATTTTATTACAAGATGATTTTTACAGTAGCTTGTCTGCTACAGACTTGTTTGTCTATGCTGTCCTAAAAGACAAGCAGATAGAAGCACCTGAAAAAGGTTGGATAGATGTTGATGGGAGTGTCTATCTAAATTTTAAATTAAACGAGTTAGCCAAGATGTTTTCTTGTAGTAGAACTACAATGATAACTATTATGCGACGATTGGAAGAAGTCAATCTGATTGAACGTGAAAGAGTAGATATTTATTATGGTCACAGTTTGCCCTATAAAATATATATCAACGAGGTATGAAAAATGATAAAGATTTATTTTGGGAAAGATAATGCACTTAATCAAGCTATCCAATCACGATTGGACAGCTATCATCTTGATTATCAAGCATTTTCAAGCAAAGATATAGATACTAAAACACTGATGGAATGGCTTTTTAGGTCAACTGATATCTTTGAACTACTAAGCACTAAGATGTTGAAGTATAAGTTGAATACACAAATTACCCTTAGTCAATTTGTTCGAAAGATTTTGAAAGATGTTGATAGTTCCCTAAAGCTTCCCATTGTTGTAACAGAAGAGGTTATCTATTCAAACATGTCTCCTGAGTATGTGACGGTACTTTTGCCGAAAGAATATCGAAAAATCGAAAGAATTCAACTGATGAGAAAGATGGATCAGTTAGATGAAGGTCGGACATTCTGGAGAAATTTTGAAATACTCCGCAAACAATCTGAACTACGTTGGTTTGAATTGAATGAGTTGTTGTTTGCTGACGAGTCAGATGATTTAGGAGAAATCAAAAAAACTAAAGACCGTTTCTTTAGCTACAAGAAAAATAAACAGGTGCCACCTGATGAGATTATTGAAAAAATCCTCAAAATATTTTTAGTTGACCGAGAAGACTTTTTTAAAAAATCTCCTTCAGATTTACAAAATTTCTAGTCAAAAATATTTATGAAAACAGTTGTGAAAATATTATGAAAATAGATTTTAGGGGTCAGATTTTGAGGTGCTACGAAAAATTTATAACAGGGCGCCCTCTAACAGCCCGCTATGTGCACATCTGATGTGCATTTACTACACCCGTTTTTTGGCAAGTTTGGCTGGAGCAAAATGAAAATGGTCCGACGAAGTCGGCTCGGGGTTGCTCCCCCGAGAATGTCATTTTACGTAGGCCTTTACGCAGTCAAAAAAATTGGCGCCGATAGGCGACCTCTACAAGAAAGGAGGTTGATTTGGAATTAAAAGTTAGCTTAGACAACATCACTATTACAGCTTATATCAAACCTATCAAACTCCTTGATCTCAAAAGTTTGATAGAAAGTCATATAGCCATTATCGTCCAGACTGCTATGACTGATATGTTCAGAGCTTACACAAAGGATAGAGGTCAAGTTGTGCTCCACATGGAATATGACAAAATAAAAGGACAAGCCTTTAATGCTCGCCCTTTCCGTTTGGAGTTCAACCCTAATAAACTCCGTTCAGTAGATACTGAAATTATAGACACTATTATACCATATCTTGAAGATATTTCAATATCTCGTGCTGACTTAGCTTTTGATTTGTTTGAGGTTGATTGTAGTGAGTTTGTGCTAGAGAAAAAAGGGCGCCCCACTGCGACCAAAGAATTTCGTTCAGATACTGGAAAACTAGAAACGAAGTATTTAGGTGCTTCTCGCTCGGAAAAACAGGTTAGGCTGTATAACAAGAAAAAAGAGCAACTAGAAAATGGGACTGACAAAGAAAAGGAATTTGCAAGTCAATTTAAGCATTGGTGGCGCTTAGAATTTCAGCTTCGGAGTCGCTCGGTTGAAGAAATATTCGAGGTCATTGACTCTATTATCTTTAAACCTTTTATGTTTGATGATTTACCAGTTGAAACTCAGATATATTTAGTCGCATATACACGCAATAAAAATGTTTGGCAAAAATTACATAGAAATACAAGAACTAAATATAAAAAGATTTTAGAAACCTATAAAACATCTGATATTGACTATCTGAAATTGATGAAAGATTTATTAAAACATGAACGACCAATATTAGAAAAACAGCTTGCCTATTATGGGGGAAGAGAAACAAAAATAGCTTTCAACCATTTGGTTGAAAATCCAGTATTAACAAGGAGTTATGAGGCCTAAAATGAGAATAAAAGACTACGCTGATATCCTGGGAGTTAGTAGTCAATCCATCTATAAACGGATACGATCTCCAAAATATAAAGAGAGGTTGAAAGGTCATTTATACCTAGACAACCAAAAGGTTGAAAACCTTGATTTAATAGGCATTAGAATACTTGAAGATTATCATTTTGAAAATGATGTGATTAAACTTGAGAAAGAATTAGAGGAGGCTAAAGAACAAGGCAAACAACTAGAACAAGATTTGCAACTTTTGAGAGGCTATCGGAAGAGTGAGCAACAAAACTTAAAAGCTTGGGCAGATTATGCTGAACGATTGGAACAACATAGAGTTTACTTAATGCTTGCACTCACTACTGTATCTATAGCTTTCCTTGTAGCTTTAGCCTTTGCCGTCTTCTGACGGCATTTGTCGGACAATGCGAAGCGTCCGACCCTGGGGCACCGACAGAGTGCCCTACTCGCTTCGGCGAGTATAGTCGAAACTCCTCTTGTGGCTCGAGAGGTGATTCGATGTCGCTCCTGTATTCGGAGCGATGTGTCGTCTGCAAGACCCTTCGGAGAACGCACATTTACGGAGTAAAGTGTAGTGCGTTACACTTTACATGGAAGTCGTGCCGTTCCTTCAGGAAAAAATCTACCCTATGGGTCACTTAGTCCTGGTGGCAATCTTCCGCCACCAGCTCGGCGACCCTTTGAGCCGAGAAAGGAGAACAAACTATGAGTTATGCAGTAGCTAGAATGCAAAAAATGAAATCTGGAAATCTTGGTGGTGCCTATCGTCACAATGAACGAATTTTTGAAAATCACTCGAACAAGGATATTGACCCAGAAAAAACTCACCTAAACTATGAATTAACCGACCGTGACCGCTCTATCCCATACGATAGACAGATTAAACAATACATCAACGATAATAAAATATCCAAACGTGCTCTACGTAAAGATGCCGTTTTGTGTAACGAATGGATTATTACATCAGACAAGGCATTTTTTGAGAATATGAGTCCGGCTCAGATTAAGAATTTTTTTGAAACAGCAAAAAATTTCTTTGCTGAAAGATACGGTAATAGTAATATCGCTTATGCTATGGTACATCTTGACGAGAGTACGCCACATATGCACTTAGGACTTGTACCTATGCAAAATGGCAAGTTAAGCTCTAAGTCATTATTTGGCAGTCGTGACCAACTGAAAGAGATTCAAGAGGCATTTCCTAAATACCTGAATGAACATGGCTATAATTTGCAACGTGGGGGGTCTGATAGCAAGAAGAAACACCTAGAAACAGCAGAATTTAAAGAAAAGCAACGCTTACTAGATGATACTGATAGAAAGATAGTTGATAAAACCCAAAAACTAAAGCAACTAGAAAAACAGGAAAAGCAAACTACAGAAAAAATCAAGCAACACGAAAAAGAGAAAGATGCTTTACTAGATGATATAGCTGTTTTGGAGTCTCTTCAATCTCTACAGATTGAAGAAATGAAGAAAGACAAATTAGTCAGACGTACATTTGACGGTAAACTAAAAATGGATAAAGCAACCTATGACAGACTCTTTCATACAGCCTCTCAAAATGCCCTAGACAATAATAGGCTAAGGCACGAAAACAGCAAACTTGAACATCAATTACAGCAATCACTTTCTAAACAGAATAACTTAGCTAAAGAACTGATGAAGAGTGATCACATATTGTCTGAAAATCGTACGCTAAAATCAGAAGTCGATAAACTAAAACACGCAAATAAAAAACTCAATGAAAGTATAAAACGATTAGGTGAGCAATTAAATGCCGTAAATAAAAAACTTGCACTTTGGCGCAAAACAGCAAGAAATTACATGCATCCTAAAGAATTCGGCAGAATGTTACATGTCATAAATCAAATACGTCCACCAAGAATAACCATTATGTCAGTCGCTCGAAGTGTTAAAAATATGATTGAAAAAAATATATTTTAAGCACTTTATGCCGTGAAAGTCTCTTGATAACAAGCTAGTCGACTTTAGACTAAAGTCAGTCGAGTCGGCAGGCTGAAAAGCTGACGACCGATTGCCAAAGGCTAAAAGAGACTAGGTTACTTGTTGTCAAGAGAACCATGGAATAAATGAACAAGGAGAAAGAACATGACTAATACTAATAAACCACTTGTTTATAAAATCTCACAGCCTACCCCTTTTTCTGGAAAGGAATTGATAGGCTTCTTACAAATTGTCCATAAAGAAACGACAGGTGAAGATTTATTACCTGCTTTGCCCCTAAGTATTATTGAAACATCTATTCTGGAAGATGAACAAGGTCAGGAATTTTGGACGAAAGATTTATCTATCAATGTTCTAGAAATACGACTCAAGGATAACTACAATATCCGTTTTATTCAAGAAAAATTGGACTTATATATCATCATTGAAGATTTGGAAGCCTTCAGACTAGGTTGTTCTCAGCTAGTAGAGGATTTAGTAAACCCTAATAAAAAGTATTTGGTTTATCGTGATTTTATCAGGGCTTATCGCAATATGCTTCCTCATGAAAAAATAGAATTTCATCAGAAGAAAATACGAGAGGAAATCGCCCGTAAAAATTCTAGTAAGAAGTAACCTGTAGTATAATATTGAGAGAGGAGATAACGCTATGAGAAAAACGCTATTTGGTTGGATGATTGCATTTTCTGTATTACGCTTTTTTGGCCGCTCTGTGAGACAGTCGAATAAGGCGTTGCGTCGCTTATTGCGATAAATGCGAATTTGGGGAAAATCCTAGTTTTTTGATAACTAGGATTTTTACTTGCTTAAAATCTATACATGGTATATAATAAATCTATAAATATAGATTGGAGATATATCATGGCTATAACATTATCAAAGCAATATAATTTTAAGTTGAATGAGGCCACTATGGAACAAGCTCGAAATATTATTAAGGCAAAGGGCATGACCATGACTGAAGCCATCACGCTTTTTGTTGAGCAAATTGTACTTGAGCAAGATTTGCCTATTAAGACAGCTGAAGATTTGCATAGAGAACAGTTGATTGAGGAACTACAGTCTCAGTCAGAAAAAGCATTGAGACAGTACGAGGAAGGACAAGGCGTTTCCTTAGTAGAAATGAGGGAACGCTATGGTCTATAAAGTTGTTTTTTCAGAAGAGGTCAGCCAGGCGATAGACAATATTCATGAATATATTTCAAATGTATTGTTATCAGAGCAATCAGCAAAAAATACGATTGCTAAAATTTTAAATGGATTGCAGGAACTGGAGCTTTTTCCAGAGGCTGGTTTTGATGCTGATGAACGAATAGGCGTTAAGATAAATAGCAAGTATTTGACTAGGGGAAAAATTATTGGACAATATGTGCTACTGTATTTTGTGATTGAAGAAGATAAAGTTGTATTCTTGTCGCATCTCTTTCATACTAAGAGTGATTATGTGAATTTACTACGAAAAAGCAATAAAAAAAGCTCAAATGATTGAGACAGATTTCGTTTATTTTATAAGCTCCGAAACTATAGAAAATTGATACCTTTTTGATACCGTTTAGGTTTAGATATTTGTTTATAAATAAGATTTTTGATGATTTTTTGTTTTAGAAACGTTTATTTTAATGGTATTTGAGTTTAAATAATCGAGTGAACCAAAAACCAGGTCTTAAGAAAGCTCGTAAAGCATCACAATTCTCAAAACGTTAATCAATACGATTATATCAACGTTTACAGACATTCAAGAATTTACTCTTGGATGTCTTTTTTGTTTCAAAAAATCAAAGTTCACCCCAAAATTCACCCCATATTCACCCCATCAATTTTTTAAACTACGAAATGCAATATCACCTACAGTCTGATTGACTTTATCTTTGGTATTAACGTAAGTTTTTGTAATTTCTTTATCACTATGAGTAAGAGCTTCTGAAATGGCCTCAAGAGAAATACCTGCTTGTTTAGCAAGAGTAGCACCAGTATGTCTTAGTTTGTGTGGTGAAGCTGGTGCTAATTCGGGATGTCTTTTTCTTACAGATTTCATTCGGTAGTTGAGATAGTCTGTATGGAGAGGTAAATTTATGTTATTAGTCCGGTCATTATATGTAAACACAAATTGTTTCTGTGTTTGTCGTAGTCCAAAAAGTTTGAGTTCTTCTTGTTGTTGAATTTTCCATTTTTTTAGTATTTCTAGTAGCTCGATTGGAGCTTTAAAGATTGTCCTTTTATTTCCCTTGGTAGATTTTACATTTCCAAAGCGGTCTAATGCTTGCTCTATTAGTATTTCTCCAGTAGAAAAGTCAATGTGTTTCCACTGTAGTGCATAACTTTCTGATTTACGATCGGATAAGAAGAATGTTGTGTAAAATAGTGTATAATCCTTGAAATCAATATCACCCTTTGCAAGATCAGTATCAAAAGCTTGTAACCATAGTTTCAATTCTTCCTCATCAAGAGAAAGATCCTCCTCTCGTTTATTCTCTTTGAGGAGGATTTTTTTATTAGCTTTTATTCTACTGATAGTTTTTCGAAGCTTATTTGAAGAAATATAATCAAGTTCTTCTGCCCAATCAAAAACAGAGTTTACATAGCTCCTAATTACTTTGAAATTAGCATAACTATTTGCTTTAGGAGTGAGTAGTGATAGAACGAGTTGTTTATTATTGATTAAATGCTCTAGTGAGTAATCCCCTAGTATTGGTAAAATATGTAACCTAAAGAGACTCTCTGTTTGAAAAATGGTTGCTTTAGTAGGAGGTTTTATAGTTGTTGTTGTTTGCCCTGCCTTATATGGTTAAAGTAAATGCTTTAAGACAAGACATTTTAACAAAGGATTATAGCAATATAAAATTTGAAGAATTACCGAGATATTTTATGCAACTAAGATTTGGATCGACGTTCAGTAAGCCTAAAGAAATTAGGGTATACAGCTATTTCTCAGATGCTTTGTTGTTTCCAGATGGCGCTTTATGGCGAGAGGGTTAACGAATAATTAAATCGCTCTAAAAATGAAAATAGAGTAGACAATAAATTGTGTAAACACAAAAAGGAATAAATCTGTTATAGTAGAGTTGCGAAACATTACTAGAAAGAGATTTATTCCTATGACTCAGTTTACCTCAGAACTACTTAACTTCCTAGCTCAAAAGCAATAAATGGTTCGAAGTGTCAAAACACTTCCTCCCTATCCAAATTCGGATAGGGTTTTTTATCGTTTAAAACTCGTTTAAGTATCTCGACGCTTTCCTTCAGATGTAGGAGTTCGGTTTTTCTTCTACGATCATCAGTATTTTTTTCAATATTCTCGCAATGTCGTTTGATGTGCCATAAGGATTTTTGAATGTTATCTTCTTTTAAATTTTTCATACTCCTATCTTATCAGATAAATTCTTAAAAATAATGTTTCTTTTCTCAAATGATCAAAATATTCGTTTTATAATTCCTCTTCTTTTTAAATAAACGAATCAGTTTCTTATTTCATAAAAGGTAGTGAATAGGTGATTAATCCTAATTGCCCTAAAATTTGCCCTAAATTTGCACTACTCATTTTTAAGATGTTGATAGGCGACATGACCAGCAGATAGAGGGACAACATTAGAAGTGTTGACATAGGTCTTAGTTGTGAGAGTATCACTATGAGTTAATGCTTCTGAGATAGCTTCTAAGCTCATTCCAGCTTTCTTAGCAAGTGTTGCTCTAGTGTGTCGTAATTTATGCGGAGTAGCATGTTTTAACCGTGGGTGCCGTCTTCTGCTTGAGTCGTTTTAAAGCTGATTTGGTCTTGGGTTGCGAAAGAGTTGAACAAGCCGGTAATAATATCAATAGCAGGTTGCTCATCAGCATGTGTGTTGTTGATGAGGATAGGAAGTTTGTAGTCTAATTTGCCGTCTTTGAGGGCTGCTAACATTTCAGCAGGTTTGGTTAGCGCCATTTTATTGGTTGAGTTGAGGTAATCATCAATGCTTTTTTGATCAGAACTGATAATGCCTAACTTAATTTTCCGTCCTTGAGCGCTGGTACCAATGTCTTCAATTTGAACAAGCCGATCATTTTTAGCTTCTTGACGACTTTTTTCGATAGCCGCTAACATTTCTTCGTGAGTATGGAAGTTTTCATATGGTCGGAAAACAAGTGTTTTTCGAATCGTTAGACCGGACTCTTCATCTGTTCCAACGAGCTCATGATTTCCGATGAATTGTCGATAGGTTCTGCGGATATTGTTTGGTGTCCGAAGACTTAAGTCATTTCCAAATAATTCATTGAATTTGAGAGAAAGTTTGAGGTCAGAACCATTACTGTTTTTCTTGCTCAAAATGGGGATGAGGTCAAAAGAAAAAGCATCAATAAATCAAAAAGATACTTGACAAAACGCTTTAGGGCAGAGTAAACCAGTTTTCGGGTAGCCTGTCTGACCCTCGGATGAAGTGAACGAGTTTTCGTTCAGCCCGTTGATCGAGATGACGAGCTTATCTTCGCCGAGTATCACGACAAGGCCAACCAGCTTTTGAAGAAGGCCAGCGTGCAACCAAGATTTTGATTGACCAGATTGATGGGCGTCATCAAGAAGAAAAACAACAAGTGCTGGATTGTAGTGTTCATTGGAAAGAATCAACAATCAATTGATAACGATTAGGCAGAGCTTAAGGGATAAAAGTCGTATTTTTCTCTTTCGGTTTATGCAAATTTCCTTTACTTATGCTACAATAGGGAAAAGCATGTTGATTGGAGTAAAAAATGAAAGCAATTATTACGGTTGTTGGCAAGGATAGAACGGGGATTGTGGCAGGAGTGTCTAGCAAAATTGCAGAGCTTGGTTTGAATATTGATGATATTTCACAGACTGTTTTAGATGAATTTTTCACTATGATGGCGGTTGTTTCTAGTGAAGAAAAGAAAGATTTTACAGAATTGCGCAATGAATTTGAAGCCTTTGGCAATACACTCAATGTTAAAATTAACATTCAAAGTGCAGCGATTTTTGACGCTATGTACAATATCTAATAGAGGTGAAAAATGGATATAAAGCAAGTTACTGAAACCATTTCCATGATTGAGGAGCAAAATTTTGATATTCGGACGATTACCATGGGGATTTCACTTCTCGACTGTATTGATACGGATATTGAGCGAGCAGCAGAAAAAATTTATCAAAAGATCACAAGGAAAGCTAAAAATTTGGTGGCAGTTGGTGATGAAATAGCTGCGGAGCTGGGTATTCCCATCGTGAACAAACGTGTATCGGTGACCCCGATTTCCTTGATTGGTGCTGCGACAGATAGTGATAACTATGTGCTTCTAGCAAAAGCGCTGGATCGAGCAGCAAAAGAAATCGGTGTTGATTTTATCGGTGGTTTTTCTGCACTGGTGCAAAAGGGCTATCAAAAAGGGGACGAAATCCTCATCCGCTCCATTTCGCGAGCTTTAGCGGAGACTGATAAGGTTTGCTCATCTGTTAATATTGGATCCACCAAGTCAGGAATCAATATGACAGCAGTTGCAGATATGGGACGTGTCATCAAGGAAACTGCAGAACTTTCTGACATGGGGGCAGCGAAATTAGTTGTTTTTGCCAATGCGGTCGAGGATAATCCTTTTATGGCGGGTGCTTTTCATGGCGTTGGCGAAGCTGATGTCGTCATCAATGTAGGCGTTTCTGGTCCTGGTGTCGTCAAACGTGCCCTTGAAAAAGTTCGTGGCGAAAGTTTTGATGTAGTGGCGGAAACAGTCAAGAAAACAGCTTTTAAAATCACTCGGATCGGTCAGCTTGTCGGACAGATGGCTAGTGAGCGGCTGGGTGTTAAATTCGGGATTGTTGATTTAAGCTTGGCGCCAACACCTGCTGTCGGCGACTCTGTTGCCCGTGTTCTGGAAGAAATGGGCTTGGAAACAGTCGGTACGCATGGAACGACGGCAGCTTTGGCTTTGCTTAATGACCAAGTCAAAAAAGGTGGCGTAATGGCTTGCAATCAAGTCGGCGGTTTGTCTGGTGCTTTCATTCCAGTTTCAGAAGACGAGGGGATGATTGCAGCGGTTCAAAACGGATCTCTCAATTTAGAAAAATTAGAGGCAATGACCGCGATCTGCTCGGTTGGATTGGATATGATTGCCATTCCGGCTGACACGCCTTCTGAAACGATTGCAGCTATGATTGCAGACGAAGCCGCTATTGGGGTTATCAATCAGAAAACAACAGCGGTACGGATTATTCCTAAAGGAAAAGAAGGCGACATGATTGAGTTTGGAGGTCTTTTAGGGACTGCGCCAGTGATGAGAGTCAATAAAGCTTCATCAGCTGATTTTATTGCGCGTGGTGGACAAATTCCAGCACCGATTCATAGTTTTAAAAATTAAAATGAGAGTGGGACAGAAATCAGTAGTTTCGTAGAAACTTGATTTCATCGTCCCACCTCTGCACGGTTGAGTAGGGTTGTAAAAGTTGATTTATCAACGTGTTAGAGTCCACTCAGCCACTGCGTCTTATAATTATGACTATATAAGCAAAGGAAGCTGAGCACTTTTGTCCCAGCTTCTTCTTTTGAAAAGGAGATTGAAATGGCAAAAACGAAGTTATATATTATTCGTCATGGAAAAACGATGTTTAATACAATTGGTCGGGCACAAGGTTGGAGTGATACGCCACTTACAGCTGAAGGGGAACGTGGCATTCATGAATTAGGAATTGGTCTGCGAGAATCAGGACTTACATTTACAAGGGCTTTTTCTAGCGATTCTGGGCGGACGATTCAGACCATGGGGATTGTCCTTGAAGAGCTCGGCTTAACCGGCAAAATTCCTTATACCTTTGACAAATGGATTCGTGAATGGTGTTTTGGCAGTTTTGACGGTGCTTATGGTGGCGATCTGTTTCATGGCGTGATTCCACGAGTGCTGGATGTAGAAGACTATAAGAAACTAACCTTGCAGGAATTGGCAGACGGTCTAGTCGAAGTGGATACAGCTGGCTGGGCAGAGCCTTGGGAAAAGCTGAGTGGACGTATTTTAGAAGGTTTTACAGCCATTGCAAAAGATGTAGAGGCTTCTGGCGGGGGCAATGCTCTTGTCGTCAGCCACAGTATGACAATCGGTGCCTTTGCTTGTTTGATTGATCCGTCTATTATTTTAAATCCTGGCGTACAAAATGGCAGTGTAACGGTCGTGGAATATGAAAATGGAAAATTCACCATTGAAGCGTTAGGAGATATGTCTTATCGCCAAGTAGGTGCTAAGATATTGGAAGAATAGAAATAATCATAAAAACGGGAATGTGAGAAAAGTTATTTTTTACGAATGGTGACGTTTATCTTACTCCCGATTTTTCTTTCATTCTTAAATGCTTCTCTGCAAAAAATGATATAATATAGTAAGAAAAACGGAGGTAAAATATGGCAAAAACAAGATTATACATTGTTCGCCATGGGAAAACCATGTTTAATACCATCGGTCGGGCGCAAGGCTGGTCTGATACGCCTTTGACCGCTGTGGGAGAACGTGGAATTCGTGAGCTAGGAATTGGACTTCGCGAGTCGGGGCTACAATTTGCAAAAGCTTTTTCTAGCGATAGCGGGCGGACGATTCAAACCATGGGAATTATGCTAGAGGAACTCGGATTAACCGGACGCATTCCTTATCGCACAGACAAACGACTTCGCGAATGGTGTTTTGGCAGTTTTGATGGAGCTTATGATGGTGAATTGTTTATGGGAGTGATGCCTCGTGTTTTCAATGTAGAGCATGTTCATCAATTGAGTTATCCTGAGTTGGCTGAGGGTCTGGTAGAGGTTGATACAGCTGGTTGGGCTGAAAGCTGGGAAAAATTGAGTAGCCGCATTTGGGAAGGATTTTCAGATATTGCCAAGGAAATCGAAGCTGCTGGTGGTGGCAATGCACTGATTGTTAGCCACGGTATGACCATTGGAACATTTGTGTACCTCATTGACCAAACAAGATCACATGGTTTAGACAATGGTAGTGTGACCGTCATTGAATACGAGACTGGTCGCTTCACAGTTGATTGCATCGGAGATATGTCTTACCGCACTGTTGGCAAAAAATATTTGGATGACGGTGAGCAAGATTAGTTTTTAGTAGTGCAATTCGTGTGAATTTGCTGCGGTTTTATTTAACATTGAGGAAAGCTTAAGATTTATAACATCTTCTATAAGATATTTTGTAGGTCCTCGGACCGATTTTTAGCACTCTTACAAAAAGAGTGCTAATTTTTTGAGTTTTTGTCTTGACTTTGGTGTGGAAGAGTGTATAATAGAATCATGAGTTAGCACTCGGGTGTGTAGAGTGCTAAACAAAAAATCTCATATTCCAGCTCAAAGCTGAAAGGGGTGATGTCATGGTAACGGAACGTCAGAATGAGATTTTAAACTTGATCATTGACATCTTTACAAAGACCCATGAGCCAGTCGGCTCCAAATCCCTACAAGAATCAATCCAGTCTAGCAGCGCGACGATTCGTAATGACATGGCTGTTCTTGAAAAACAAGGTCTTTTAGAAAAAGCACATACATCAAGCGGGCGCAAACCCAGTGTGGCAGGTTTTCAATACTTTGTCAAACACTCCCTTTCCTTTGATCATCTTGCTGAAAATGAACTCTACGAAGTGATCAAGGCATTTGACCGTGAATTCTTCAAATTAGAGGATGTTCTTCAACAGGCAGCGGACGTTCTTTCAACGTTAAGTGGATGTACGGTGGTAGCACTTGATGTAGAACCAAGTCAACAACGCTTGACGGCTTTTGACATTGTGATTCTCAGCCAGCATACAGCTTTAGCAGTCTTTACTTTGGATGAGTCCAATACGATTACCAGTCAATTCATGATTCCCCGTAATTTCTTGCGAAGTGATTTGATTCAGCTGAAGGAATTGATACAAGAGCGTTTCTTAGGACAGACAGTTCTTGATATTCACTATAAGATTCGGACAGAGATTCCACAAATTATCCAGCGTTATTTTACAACGACCGATAATGTTATGGATCTTTTCGAGCATATCTTTAGTGATATTTTCAAAGAAAATGTCATTGTATCTGGTAAGGTGAAGTTGCTGAATTTTTCAGATCTAAAGAGTTATCAATTCTTTGATCAACCGCAAAAAGTGGCTTTTGAAATTCGAGATAGTTTAGCTGAAGATCAAATGCAGACGGTGCGCGTGGCAGACAGCAGAGAAAGCAGTCTGGCGAATTTGACGCTCATCTCTAGCAAATTTCTCATTCCTTACCGAGGATTTGGTATGCTAGCGGTCATTGGACCAGTCAATTTAGATTATCAGCGAGTTGTCAGTCAACTCAATGTTGTCAATCGCGTTTTAACGATGAAGCTCACAGATTTTTATAGATATCTGAGTAGCAATCATTATGAAGTGCATTAAGGCGACAGAGCTGATAGTTATAGATAGAAAAATACTTAAAATACCATAAGGAGGTGCCTAGTGGCAGAAGAAAAACAGCAAGAAGAAGCAAAAAAAGAGGACGTTTCGGTAGAAGAAACGTCTGAAGAAACAACAGAGGTAGCTCCTGAGAAGTCCGAATTGGACTTGGCAAATGAGCGTGCAGACGAATTTGAAAACAAATATCTTCGTGCAGCTGCTGAAATGCAAAATATTCAGCGCCGAGCAAATGAAGAGCGTCAGCAATTGCAGAAATATCGTAGCCAAGACTTAGGGAAAGCAATCCTTCCTTCGTTGGACAACTTAGAACGCGCCTTGGCTGTTGAGGGATTGACTGAGGATGTCAAAAAAGGCCTGGAAATGGTTCAAGAAAGCTTGATTGCCGCTCTTAAAGATGAAGGAATTGAAGAAGTTCCGACAGACGGTGAATTTGATCACAACTTCCATATGGCTATTCAGACGGTGCCGGCAGATGATGATCACCCAGCTGGAAGCATCGCACAAGTCTTCCAAAAGGGCTACAAACTCCATGAACGTCTCCTAAGACCAGCTATGGTAGTAGTAGCAGAATAAAAAATCTCGTCCGAAACGACGGTAAACTATGAAGAAAGAAAATATATTTTCGCTCTGCTAAACCGTGAGCGAAGCGAACAATTGGCGATACTCCTCGCCGTGGCGCTCTCTGCACAAACTTTAATAAAGAGATTGACTTAGTCAAGCTCTGATGGTGTCGCCACTTAAGAAGAGTATCAAAAAAGAAATTCTAAATAAAGAGGAAAAAATAATGAGCAAAATTATTGGTATTGACTTAGGTACAACAAATTCAGCAGTTGCAGTTCTTGAAGGAACTGAAAGCAAAATTATCGCAAATCCAGAAGGTAACCGTACAACACCATCAGTTGTGTCTTTCAAAAACGGTGAAATCATCGTTGGTGACGCAGCAAAACGTCAAGCAGTGACAAACCCTGATACGATTATCTCCATTAAATCAAAAATGGGCACTTCTGAAAAAGTTTCAGCAAATGGAAAAGAATATACTCCACAAGAAATCTCAGCTATGATTCTTCAATACTTGAAAGGCTATGCTGAAGATTACCTTGGTGAAAAAGTAACCAAAGCAGTTATCACAGTTCCTGCTTACTTCAACGATGCGCAACGTCAAGCAACCAAAGACGCTGGTAAAATCGCTGGTCTTGAAGTAGAACGGATTGTCAACGAACCAACAGCAGCGGCTCTTGCTTATGGTTTGGATAAGACAGATAAAGAAGAAAAAATCCTTGTATTTGACCTTGGTGGTGGTACATTTGACGTGTCAGTCCTTGAATTAGGCGACGGTGTCTTTGATGTGTTAGCTACTGCAGGGGACAACAAACTCGGTGGTGACGACTTTGACCAAAAGATTATCGACCACTTGGTAGCAGAATTCAAGAAAGAAAATGGTATTGACTTGTCAACTGACAAGATGGCTCTTCAACGTTTGAAAGATGCGGCTGAAAAAGCTAAGAAAGACCTTTCTGGTGTAACGTCTACTCAAATCAGCTTGCCATTCATCACTGCGGGAGAAGCTGGACCTCTCCACTTAGAAATGACCTTGACACGTGCGAAATTTGATGACTTGACTCGTGAGCTTGTGGATCGCACAAAAGAACCTGTTCGTCGTGCATTGTCTGACGCTGGTCTTAGCTTGTCAGAAATTGATGAAGTTATTCTTGTTGGTGGTTCAACACGTATCCCAGCCGTTGTGGAAGCAGTAAAAGCTGAAACTGGTAAAGAACCAAACAAATCTGTAAACCCTGACGAAGTGGTTGCTATGGGTGCTGCTATCCAAGGTGGTGTGATTACTGGTGATGTTAAAGACGTTGTCCTTTTGGACGTAACACCGTTGTCACTTGGTATCGAAACTATGGGTGGTGTATTTACAAAACTTATTGACCGCAACACAACTATCCCAACTTCTAAATCACAAGTGTTCTCAACTGCTGCTGATAACCAACCAGCTGTGGATATCCATGTTCTTCAAGGTGAACGCCCAATGGCAGCAGATAACAAGACACTTGGACGTTTCCAATTGACAGACATTCCTGCTGCACCTCGTGGTATCCCTCAAATTGAAGTAACATTTGATATTGACAAAAACGGTATCGTGTCTGTTAAGGCTAAAGACCTTGGTACGCAAAAAGAACAACATATCGTTATCCAATCGAACTCAGGTTTGACAGATGAAGAAATTGACCGCATGATGAAAGATGCAGAAGCAAACGCCGAAGCAGATAAAAAACGTAAAGAAGAAGTAGATCTTCGCAACGAAGTGGATCAAGCTATCTTTGCGACTGAAAAGACTATCAAAGAAACAGAAGGCAAAGGCTTTGATGCAGAACGTGACGCTGCTCAAGCTGCTCTTGATGAATTGAAAAAAGCCCAAGAAAACAACAACTTGGATGACATGAAATCAAAACTTGAAGCCCTCAATGAAAAAGCTCAAGCCCTCGCTGTGAAACTTTACGAACAAGCGGCTGCAGCCCAACAAGCTCAAGCAGGAGCAGAAGGAGCAAGTCAAACAAATACAGACGACAACAAAGGTGATGATGTCGTAGACGGTGAGTTTACTGAGAAATAAGACGCCAAAGCAAAATGGCTACTCGAAGCAGTTCATCTGCTAACGCTTGCCACTATAAGGCGGTCGAGCTAGGCGGCTTACTAGCTCGAAAACAAAGAAAAAATCGTCTTTGTCTTTTCCCGTCGTAACGATGAGATGGGAGTGCCTCAGGAAAATCCTAAGACCTCCTTTGTCACATCTTGGAAAGAACGATTGCGGATTATATTTTAGTGCTTGCTCAATCTTACTTGTAGCCGATTTGTAACAGATAAATTCAGGGGTTGATAAACCAACCTCTGTTTTTGGATAATGGAAACTTAGAATTGAACCTGCCCTAAAAAAGTTCGTTCTGTTAAATTAAAACGAAAGGAAAGTGTTCGTAACTGAACACGGGCTACGGACTGTGCCAAAAAGATAGTTTTTCCTAGAATCTCTGGCTTCTTCGTCAAAACTCCTATTTTGGCTGTGCCCACTTAACGCCCTTTGTATCTTATATTATGAATAATACAGAATTTTACGACCGTTTAGGCGTTTCAAAAAACGCATCTCAGGATGAGATTAAGAAAGCCTATCGGAAATTATCAAAAAAATATCATCCAGACATCAATAAAGAACCGGGTGCTGAAGAGAAATACAAAGAAGTCCAAGAGGCTTATGAAACCTTGAGTGATGAGCAAAAACGGGCAGCCTATGATCAATATGGTGCTGCGGGTGCTAATGGAGGCTTCGGCGGTGGAGCTGGCGGTTTTGGTGGCTTTGACGGTTCTAGCTTTGGTGGCTTTGAAGATATTTTCTCTAGCTTCTTTGGTGGAGGTGGTGCAAGTCGCAATCCCAACGCACCTCGTCAAGGGGATGATCTGCAATATCGGGTCAACCTTAAGTTTGAAGAAGCGATTTTTGGTACAGATAAAGAAATTAAATACAATCGTGAGGCGACTTGCCATACTTGTCACGGTTCGGGTGCGAAACCAGGAACTAGCCCAATAACTTGTAGTCGTTGTCACGGATCTGGTGTCATCAATGTGGACACGCAAACTCCACTTGGCATGATGCGTCGTCAAGTCACTTGTGATGTCTGCCATGGGCGCGGACAAGAAATCAAAGACCCTTGTCAAACCTGCAATGGGACAGGGCATGAAAAACAAGCCCATAGTGTTCATGTGAAAATCCCTGCAGGTGTTGAAACTGGTCAACAAGTTCGTTTGTCTGGTCAAGGTGAGGCTGGTTTCAATGGTGGACCGTACGGAGATCTATATGTTGTCGTTCAGGTGGAGTCAAGTGATAAATTTGAGCGAGATGGCTCTACCATTTATTACAAACTGAACCTCAACTTTGTTCAAGCAGCCTTAGGTGATAGCGTTGAAATTCCGACTGTTCACGGAGATGTGGAATTAACCATTCCAGAAGGAACGCAAACAGGCAAACGATTCCGTCTTCGTGGAAAAGGAGCGCCAAGTCTTCGTGGTGGTAGCATGGGAGACCAATATGTCACGGTCAACGTTGTGACACCGACAGGACTTAATGACAAACAAAAAGCAGCATTGAAAGATTTTGCTGCTGCTGGAAATATAACCGTTACTCCTAAAAAGAAAGGCTTCTTTGATAAAATGAAAGATGCCTTTGAAGGAGAATAAAATAAATGGGGATCAGTTTTTCTGTTCTCCATTTTTTGTAATGATATGCTGTATTCCCATATCTAATCCTTTTAAAATCTGTGGAATGAAGGTTGGAAATACCCTGTGGTTTTCTAATTCTTGAATAGGAATCCAGTGAACTGTTTCGTCCTCTATTTGACTTTGGAATTGTTTTCCTTTTGGTTTCATAAGATAGTATAGGCAAATTTCATGGCAATCTAACCCTCTTAAGACACCGTTTGAATTTGAAAAGAAATTTTCGTGAAAGCAGACCAAGCGGTCAATTTCATATTGCTGTCCAGTTTCTTCTATAACCTCTCGAAGAACAGCTTCTTCGGTTGTTTCGCCAAATTGAACAGCTCCACCAACGGAGTAATGATAGTCTTCGGAAGGACTGCTCATGAAGCAAATAGCTCCCTCTTCAATAATGATAGCGGCTGCTCGATAGCGAAAGCGTTGATGCCCGTTTGTGTAACTAATATCTTCTGCCATTTGGCTCCTCCTTAGCTAATTAAGTGTATAGTCTTTTGTCAGTCTTGTCAAGCCCAATCTGTACCCAGACAGTTTTGTTTTTACAGTCTTGCGAGGGGCTTTTTTTCTTGTTACAATAAACACATGACACGATATAAAGCGATTATTTCTTATGACGGTCATGATTTTGCTGGTTTTCAGCGGCAACCTCATGCTCGCAGCGTCCAAGAAGAGATTGAAAAGACTTTAACTAAAATCAATAGAGGAAAGCCTGTCATCGTTCATGGAGCTGGACGCACAGACAGTGGCGTTCATGCTTTGGGGCAGGTAATTCATTTTAATTTACCACAAAAAAGGGATGAAGAAAAACTACGTTTCGCACTTGATACGCAGACACCAGAAGACATTGATTTTATTAGCGTAGAAGAGGTGAATGAAGATTTTCATTCAAGATATTGTAAACACAGCAAGACCTATGAATTTATAGTGGATATTGGGCGTCCTAAAAATCCTATGATGCGCCATTATGCAACCCATTTTCCTTATCTTTTGGACATTTCTTTAATGAAAAATGCTATTGCAAAGCTCGAAGGAACTCACGATTTTACGGGTTTCACAGCTTCAGGGACTAGTGTGGAAAATAAAGTTCGGACGATTACAGAAGCACGCTTAGACTTTGATGAGAAACGTAATTTTCTGATTTTTACTTTTTCTGGCAATGGATTTTTATATAAGCAAATCCGCAATATGGTCGGGACATTGCTGAAGATTGGCAACGGACGAATGCCAGTTGAGCAGATTGATAGAATTTTAACAGAGAAAAATCGTCATTTGGCTGGACCAACAGCAGCACCAAACGGACTTTATCTAAAGGAGATACGATATGAAGAATAACTTTATTTTAGCTATATCAGGAAATGATATTTTTAGTGGTGGCGGACTGCATGCTGATTTAGCAACCTACACGGTCAACCAACTGCATGGTTTTGTGGCGGTGACTTGCTTGACCGCTATGACAGAGCAAGGTTTTGAGGTTGTTCCTGTAGACACGACCGTCTTTGCTCAGCAGCTCAATTCTCTCAAGGATGTACCTTTCTCAGCTATTAAATTGGGGCTTTTGCCCAATGTAGAAGTGGCAGATTTGGCTTTAGATTTTGTGAAAGCTCATGCAGAGACTCCTGTTGTGTTAGACCCTGTCTTAGTTTGCAAGGAAACCCATGATGTGGAGGTTTCGGCACTTCGAGATGAACTGATTAAATTTTTTCCTTACGTAAGCATCGTCACGCCCAACTTACCAGAAGCCGAACTGTTAGTTCAAAAAGAGTTGCAAACATTGGAGGATGTCAAAGAAGCGGCTAAACTTCTCCATTCCTTGGGTGCTAAATCCGTTGTTATCAAAGGAGGAAATCGCTTAGATGCTCAAAAAGCGATAGATGTTTTTTATGACGGCGAACAATTTCAAATTTTGGAATCACCTGTTTTAGAAAACAATAACACGGGTGCTGGCTGCACCTTTGCTTCTAGCATTGCCAGTCAGCTATTACTAGGAAAATCAACTTTTGAAGCTGTTCAAATTTCCAAAAAATTTGTTTATCAAGCTATCCAACATTCAGATCAATATGGGGTTGTTCAATATGAAAAAAAATCAGACATATAAACTTGTTCTTTTGTCCATGATTGCTGCATTGACAGTTGTTTTGGGCTATTATTTGAAAATTCCAACACCAACGGGGATTTTAACTTTCCTTGATGCAGGAATTTTCTTTACCGCCTTTTATTTTGGTAGAAAAGAAGGAGCAATTGTTGGTGGTTTAGCCGGATTTCTTATTGATTTGATTTCGGGTTATCCTCAGTGGATGTTTTTCAGCCTGATTTTTCATGGTCTACAAGGCTATTTTGCAGGTTTTAAAGAAAAAAGTCGCTATCTTGGTTTAGTATTGGCGACGCTTGTTATGGTAGGAGGTTATGCTCTCGCTTCCACGATTATGCATGGTTGGGGAGCAGCTTTTCCAGAAATATTTCCTAACTTTTGCCAAAATACCTTAGGAATGATTGCCGGAGCTATTTTGAATAAATTGTTGGCAGATGTTTTGAAAAAATAAAGTAAATAAGGGGCGTTGTGCCCTTTTTACTTTTAAGAATTTCAGTTTGTAAAAGCGATAAAAATCATTTATAATACAATTAAAACGAGGTGAAATCATGGATTTACAAGAATTGAAAATACAAACACAAATCATTTTAACAGATGTTTTAGAAAAATCAGCTCTTTCTTCCGGTGATATTTTTGTACTGGGCTTGTCTTCCAGTGAGGTGATTGGAGGGCATATTGGAAAAAATTCCAGTCAAGAAGTGGGAGAAGTTATTGTCAAAACTATGTTGGATACGTTGTCAGTTCGCGGAATTTACTTGGCGGTTCAGGGCTGTGAACATGTGAATCGCGCTTTGGTCGTGGAGAAAGAATTGGCGCAAAAACAAAACCTGGAAATTGTCAATGTCTTGCCAACTCTTCATGCTGGTGGAAGTGGTCAATTAGCAGCTTTTAAATATATGAGCAACCCAGTTGAAGTGGAATTTATTACGGCTCAAGCGGGGCTAGATATCGGAGATACAGCGATTGGTATGCATATCAAACATGTCCAAATCCCAGTTCGACCAATTTTGAGAGAATTAGGAGAAGCGCATGTGACTGCTCTTGCCAGTCGCCCTAAGCTAATCGGTGGAGTACGTGCTGCTTACCAAAAGGATAAAATTCGGAAAGCATAAAGAGAAAAATAAACAAGTTGATGGAAAATCATTAAATTTTCATTAGAAAATTTGTGAATTAACGTGTATTTATGGTATAATTGATTGTATTCAATAAATTTTAAGGAGAAATGACAGAATGTCTGTATCATTTGAAAACAAAGAAACAAATCGCGGAGTTTTGACATTTACAATCAGTCAAGAACAAATCAAGCCAGAATTGGATCGCGTGTTTAACTCAGTTAAGAAAACTCTGAATGTACCAGGTTTCCGTAAAGGTCATCTTCCTCGTCTGGTGTTTAACCAAAAATTTGGGGAAGAAGCTCTTTACCAAGACACACTGAACGCCCTTCTCCCAGCTGCTTATGAAGCTGCTGTTAAAGAAGCAGAAATTGAAGTTGTTGCTCAACCACAATTTGATGTGGCGTCTATGGAAAAAGGTCAAGATTGGACTATTACCGCTGAAGTGGTTACAAAACCTGAAGTAAAATTAGGTGAATATAAAAATCTAGAAGTGTCTGTTGATGTCTCTAAAGAAGTATCTGACGCAGATGTAGACGCAAAAATTGAACGCGAACGCAACAATTTAGCAGAGCTAGTATTGAAAGAAGACAAGGCTGCTAATGGCGACACAGTTGTGATTGACTTTGTTGGAACAGTTGACGGCGTTGAATTTGACGGCGGTAAAGGAGATAACTTCTCACTTGAACTCGGAAGCGGTCAATTCATTCCGGGTTTTGAGGATCAATTGGTTGGACATGCTGCTGGTGAAACAGTAGAAGTAAACGTGACATTCCCAGAAGACTATCAAGCAACAGACCTTGCAGGTAAAGATGCTAAGTTTGTTACAACCATTCATGAAGTCAAAGAAAAAGAAGTTCCAGAACTAGATGATGAACTAGCGAAAGACATTGATGAAGATGTTGAGACACTTGACGAATTAAAAGAAAAATACCGCAAAGAATTAGCTGAATCAAAAGAAATTGCTTTTGATGACGCAGTCGAATCTGCAGCGCTTGATCTTGCAGTAGAAAATGCAGAAATCGTTGAGTTGCCAGAAGAAATGGTTCACGAAGAAGTTCACCGCTCTGTAAATGAATTCCTTGGAAACATGCAACGTCAAGGTATTTCACCAGATATGTATTTCCAAATTACTGGTACAACGCAAGAAGATCTTCACAAGCAACATGAAGCTGATGCTGAAAAACGTACTAAGACAAACCTTGTGATTGAAGCTGTTGCGAAAGCAGAAGGATTTGAAGCAAGTGATGAAGATATTGAAGCAGAAATTGCTTCTCTTGCCGCTGATTACAATATGGAAGTAGAACGCGTTCGTCAACTTCTTTCAGCAGATATGTTGAAACATGATATTGTGATTAAAAAAGCCGTTGAATTGATTACAAGTACTGCAAAAGTAAAATAATCGAGCGATAACATAAGGCAAGTTCAGTCAGAGAATTGGCTGAATTGCCTTTTTGCTTCTTTTTATATAAAAGCGGAAGTCATTTTGGTAAAAATGGTGATTTTCTTGAATAGAAGATAAAATTCTTTTGACGAAAGAAGATTTTTATCGTACAATAAAAAGTAGCGAAAAATTCAATAAATTAAATATTTGAGAGCTAACAGGGCAGAAGCCCTCAGACTTAAAAGGAGATCGACTTTGGAATTAGAAGTATTTGCTGGACAAGAAAAAAGTGAACTTTCTATGATTGAAGTAGCGCGTGCTATCTTAGAAACGCGTGGTCGTCATCATGAAATGTATTTTAATGATCTTGTCAATGAAATTCAAAATTACCTTGAAAAATCAAATAGTGATATTCGTGAAGCCTTGCCACTTTTTTATACAGAGCTAAATGTAGACGGCAGTTTCATTCCTCTTGGAGATAACAAATGGGGCTTGCGTTCATGGTATGCGATTGACGAGGTGGATGAAGAAATTATCACACTTGAAGAAGATGATGAAGAAACTCCGAAGAAACGGAAGAAGAAACGTGTGAACGCCTTTATGGACGGAGATGAAGATGCCATTGATTACAATGACGATGATCCAGAAGATGAAGACTCATACGAAGCAGACCCTGCCCTTAATTATGACGAGGACAATCCGGACGACGAGAAGAGTGAAGTTGAAGCGTATGATGCTGAAATCAATGAAATTGCACCTGATGATTTAGGTGAAGAAGTCGAACTCAATGAAGAGGACGAAGATTATTCTGACGATGAAGTAGATGGAGAAGATGAAGAATAGTCAAATTTAATGATATATTCTTATTTTCTTATTTGACAAAAGTTTTATTCTGCGATATTATAATATTGGGCACTTCTTTTAAGAAGTCGAAGCTCCCTAGCTCTAGGGAGCTATTTTTGTTTTGCTATTCATGAACACGTCTTAAAAAGCAATGGACGTTGTATTTTAGATAAGGAGTATTTATGGCAACAAAATATATTTTTGTTACAGGTGGTGTAGTTAGTTCAATCGGTAAAGGGATTGTGGCAGCAAGTCTTGGTCGTCTTTTGAAAAATCGTGGTCTTAAGGTAACCATTCAAAAGTTTGACCCCTATATCAATATTGACCCAGGAACGATGAGTCCTTACCAACACGGGGAAGTGTTCGTGACAGACGATGGCGCAGAAACAGACTTAGATCTAGGACACTATGAACGTTTTATTGACATTAACCTAAATAAATATTCAAATGTCACAACTGGTAAGATTTATAGTGAAGTTCTTCGAAAAGAGCGTAAAGGTGAGTACCTTGGAGCAACAGTTCAAGTCATTCCACACATTACAGATGCTTTGAAAGAAAAGATTAAACGCGCTGCAACGACAACCGACTCTGATGTGATTATCACAGAAGTAGGAGGAACTGTTGGAGATATTGAAAGTTTGCCATTCTTAGAAGCACTTCGTCAAATGAAGGCAGATGTTGGTGCAGATAATGTGATGTATATCCACACGACATTGCTTCCTTATCTGAAAGCTGCTGGGGAAATGAAAACGAAGCCCACTCAGCATTCTGTAAAAGAATTGCGTGGTCTTGGAATTCAACCGAACATGCTTGTTATTCGTACTGAAAAACCGGCTGGCCAAAATATTAAGAACAAATTGGCACAATTTTGTGATGTAGCACCAGAAGCAGTGATTGAGTCGCTAGATGTGGAACATTTGTATCAAATTCCGCTGAATTTGCAAGCACAAAACATGGACCAAATCGTTTGTGATCACTTGAAGTTGGACGTGCCAGAAGCAGATATGACAGATTGGTCTGCTATGGTTGATAAAGTCATGAACTTGAAGAAACAAGTAAAAATTGCGCTTGTTGGGAAATATGTGGAGTTGCCAGATGCGTATATCTCTGTTGTAGAAGCTCTCAAGCACTCTGGTTATGCCAATGATGCAGAAATCAAGCTGAATTGGGTCAATGCAAATGATGTCACAACTGAAAATGTCACCGAATTGTTGAAAGATGCAGACGGTATTATTGTGCCGGGGGGATTTGGTCATCGCGGAACCGAAGGAAAGATTGCGACCATTCAATATGCGCGTGAAAATGATGTGCCAATGCTTGGAATTTGCCTTGGTATGCAGTTGACTTGTGTTGAGTTTGCTCGCCATGTGCTAGGATTTGAAGATGCTAATTCTTCAGAATTAAATCCTGATACGAAGCATCCTGTTATTGATTTGATGCGTGATCAGATTGATGTAGAAGATATGGGAGGAACGCTTCGCTTAGGACTTTATCCGTCTAAGTTGAAACGTGGTTCCAAAGCCGCTGCAGCTTATGATAATCAAGAAGTTGTTCAGCGTCGTCACCGCCACCGTTACGAATTTAACAATGAATTCCGTCAACAATTTGAAGACGCAGGATTTGTCTTCTCAGGAGTTTCACCTGATAATCGTCTGGTAGAAATTGTTGAAATTCCAGAAAATCAATTCTTTGTGGCTTGTCAATATCACCCAGAATTATCCAGCCGCCCTAATCGTCCAGAAGGACTTTACACAGCTTTTGTTACAGCTGCGGTTGAAAATAGTGAGAAATAAGATTGGAAGCAATTCCAGTCTTTTTAGCATTTCTCATAGGAGAAAAATTTGTCAATATGAATGAAAGACAGCATTTTAAAACTAAAGTAAGAAATTTTCTCCTAAAAATGATACAATTTGAATAGTTGATGAGCTCAATAAATAATGAAACGGAGGTGGATCATGATGAAGTTTATACTGAATGAAAGTCTCGCAATGCTTGGGATTAAAAATGTGGTTATTGGCATCGCTAAAAATGTAGATCCACATGCACCTTTACCTGCTTCATTTTTGAAAAAGCAAAAAGAGATGGAAAAGTGGGCATTGAATTGCGATATAGATGAGGTGTCTGATACTCCAGTTATTCAAGGCTACAAGGATTTGTTGCAAAGTGTCGGACGTAGTGTCAAGAAGAATCCTCCTACCGTTTTGGCGCTTATTCGGAATATTCGACATCGTGGATCCATCCCGAATATTAATAGTATTATTGATATTTATAATGTTGAATCTTTACATTCTTTATTAGCCATCGGTGGGCATGATTTGGATAAAATAGAGGAGCAGATAGAGTTTACTGTTAGCCAAAATGAAGACGTTTTTCTGCCGATTTTATCTACGAAAAAACATGTTTCTCCCACGGATTACATCTATCGTGACAAAAAAGGTATTCTAGCGTGGTTGGACGTTCGTGATGGAGAACATTATAAATTTGATGATGAGACAAAGAATGCCATTTTTATCATTCAAGGAAATGCTCATACATCTGTTGAAATGCGTTTAGAAGCACTGAAGCGCATTGAGAACGATTTAGCAGAATGTATGCCGAATCTGGATTTTGAAACGTATGTCATTCACCCAGAGGGGAAATAACCTAAAAAGCAATGTATCCATCAATAGGATACGAGAAGTGAGTCCGTTGTTTGAAAGCATTTCGGCTCACAACAACGTTTTTTGTTGAAAGATTTGTTTGAAAATTCTTTACTTTTTATGAAGATATAGTATAATATAGAATATATCATACTTTTCGGAGGTAACTATGAAAAAAAGTAAAATCATCGCAGTTGCGGGGCTTGCTCTTTTAACGTCTGGTCTTTTAGCTGCTTGCTCGGGTTCAAAATCGAACTCCACAGAAAAAAAGTTTGGTTATGTATATGCTGGTGATCCAGAAACTTTGGATTATGTAACATCAGGAAAAGCAACCACTAGCGATCTTGTGACAAATGGAGTTGACGGATTGTTAGAAAATGACAAATATGGAAATCTTGTACCATCAATGGCTAAGTCATGGACTGTATCAAAAGATGGTTTAACCTATACTTATAAACTTCGTAAGGATGCCAAATGGTACACATCAGAAGGCGAAGAATATGCAGAAGTTAAGGCGCAAGACTTTGTAACTGGTTTGAAACATGCTGCTGATAAGAAATCAGAAGCTCTTTATCTTGTTCAAAACTCAATTAAAGGTTTGGATGCTTATGTAAATGGTCAAACAAAAGACTTTTCAACTGTAGGCGTGAAAGCTGTCGATGATTATACTGTTCAGTATACATTGAACCAACCAGAACCTTACTGGAATTCAAAAACAACGTCAGCTATTCTTTGGCCAGTCAATGCAGAATTTTTGAAATCTAAGGGAGATAAATTCGGTCAATCAACGAATCCTAGTTCCATTCTTTACAATGGTCCATTCCTTATGAAAGCTATTACAGCTAAGTCTGCAGTAGAATATGTTAAAAACAACAATTATTGGGATAAGGATAATGTAAACGTTGATAGCATCAAGTTGGCTTATTATGATGGTCAAGACCAAGACTCATTAGCACGTAACTTTAAAGATGGCGCTTATACGTATGCACGTCTCTTCCCAGCAAGTTCAAACTTTGCAACTTTTGAAAAGGACTTCAAAGACAATATCTATACATCAGAAGCAGGTGCAGGAACAGCGGTTTTAGGACTTAATATTGACCGTCAAACATACAACCACACTGCTAAAAAAACAGATGAACAAAAAAATTCAACGAAAAAAGCATTGTTGAACAAAGACTTCCGCCAAGCTTTGAACTTTGCACTTGATCGCGATTCTTACGCTGCACAAGTCAATGGTAAAGATGGCGCTGCTAAAGCAATCCGCAATATGTTTGTACCGTCTGACTTTGTCCAAGTTGGAGAAAAATCATTTAGCGATGTTGTAGAAGAAAAATTAGCTAGCTATGGTGATGACTGGAAGGGTGTCAAATTAGCAGATTCACAAAACGGTTTGTACAATCCAGACAAAGCAAAAGCGAAATTTGCAAAAGCAAAAGGAGCATTGCAAGCTCAAGGTGTGCAATTCCCAATCCACATAGATGTTCCTGTAATTGAAACTTCTAAAAACTTTGTTGCTCGTATACAATCTATGAAACAATCTATTGAAAAAGTGCTTGGCAAAGAAAATGTTGTCATGGACTTGAATATGATGTCAGAAGATGATGTAATGAACATCACTTATTATGCTCCGAATGCAGCTAGCGAAGATTGGGATCTCTCAGGTATCGTTGGTTGGACTCCTGACTATCAAGACCCATCTACTTATCTTGACATTTTGAAATCAACATCTTCTGATAATACGAAAACTTGGTTTGGATTTGACTCTGGTAGTGAAAATGCTGGTGCTAAAGCAGTTGGCTTGGACGAATATAATAAATTAGTCGATGAAGCAGGTGCAGAAACAACAGACATTGCAAAACGTTATGAAAAATATGCAGCAGCACAAGCTTGGTTGACAGATAGCTCTTTGATTTTACCAACAATGGCTTCAACGGGTGCCGCAACATTTGTTTCACGTATCGAACCATTCTCAGGTCCATTTGCGCAAACAGGTAGCAAAGGTAGCTCAACCTACTTCAAATACATTAAAGTTGGTAACGATGCTGTCACTAAGAAAGACTATGAAGCAGCTAAGAAGAAATGGCAAAAAGAAAAAGCTGAGTCTAATAAAAAAGCTCAAGATAAATTAGCTGATCATGTAAAATAATACAACCTATAAAAGCAGGTAAAACTCACTAAAAGGTGAGGAAAACCTGCTTTTTTCTATCCATGAAATTGTAAGGTTAATATAATTCCTTTGATACTAGGTTTAAAAAATATGTCATAAAATTTAGAAAATTCTATTTACTTTTTATGTTTTGTGTGCTAGAATGTATAAAAATAATGATTTTGGGAGGAATATTCATGAAGAAAAGTAAAATCATTACCCTTGCAGCGCTAGCCTTGCTTGCAACAGGAGCTCTAGCAGCTTGTTCTGGCTCTAAAACAAGCTCGGGGAACAAAACATTCTCATATATTTATGAGCAAGATCCAGATAACCTGAACTATTTGACAACTGGGAAAGCAGCCACTGCAAATCTTACCAGTAATGCCATTGACGGACTCTTGGAAAATGACCGTTACGGAAATCTAGTTCCTTCTGTAGCGAAGGATTGGACAGTCTCCAAGGACGGCTTGACTTATACTTATACACTTCGTAAGGGTGTGAAATGGTACACATCAGAGGGCGAAGAGTATGCAGAAGTTAAGGCACAAGACTTTGTGACAGGCTTAAAATATGCTGCGGATAATAAATCTGAAGCTATTTACTTGGTGCAAGATTCAATCAAAGGCTTGGATGCTTACATGAAGGGTGAAAATAAAGATTTCTCTTCTGTCGGTATCAAAGCAGTTGATGATTACACGGTTCAATACACGCTTAATCGACCAGAAAGCTTTTGGAATTCTAAAACAACAATGGGCGTTCTAGCACCAGTTAATGCAGAATTTTTGAAATCAAAAGGCAATAAATTTGCACAAGCAACAGACCCATCTAGTCTTCTTTATAATGGTCCATACTTGCTGAAATCTATCACAGCGAAATCATCTGTTGAATTTGCTAAAAATCCAAACTACTGGGATAAGAAGAATGTGCACATTGACAACATCAAGTTGTCCTACTATGATGGTCAAGACCAAGACAAACTTGCTAAAGGATTTAGTGATGGCTCATTTACCAATGCCAAAGTATTTCCAACAAGTCCAAGTTATGCTTCTGTCAGCAAGAAATACAAAAACAACATCGTTTATACTCCGCAAGATGCAACGACTTACCTAGTAGCTACAAACATTGACCGTCAATCTTACAAACATACTTCAAAGACAACAGATGCTCAAAAGACTTCTACTAAGAAAGCTTTGCTAAACAAGGATTTCCGTCAAGCGATTACCTTTGCATTTGACCGCACAGCTTATGCATCACAGGTGAATGGTAAAGACGGTGCGACGAAGATGCTCCGTAATCTCTTTGTACCGCCAACATTTGTTCAAACAGATGACAAGAGCTTTGGAGAATTGGTCAAAGAAAAATTAGTTGGTTATGATGAAAGTTGGAAAGATGTCAACTTAAATGATGCGCAAGATGGTCTTTACAATCCAACTAAAGCTAAAGAAAAATTAGCGAAAGCGAAAGCAGCGCTTCAAGCAGACGGTGTTCAATTCCCAATCCACATTGATATGCCAGTTGACCAAACAGCAACTAATAAAGTTCAACGTGTGCAATCATTGAAACAATCGATTGAAAAAAATCTTGGGAAAGAAAATGTTGTGATTGATATTCAACAAATGTCTAAAGACGACGTGAATAATATCACTTACTTTGCCGAATCCGCAGCTGCAGAAGATTGGGATCTTTCTGATAATGTTGGTTGGAGTCCAGATTTCCAAGACCCATCTACCTATCTTGATGTTATCAAACCTTCAAGCGGTGAAAGCACTAAGACTTATCTAGGATTTGATGCAGGCACGAACAACGCTGCTGCAGCACAAGTTGGTATGAACGAATATGAAAAGTTGTTGAATGAGGCTGAAAAAGAAACCAACAATACGAATGCACGCTATGAAAAATATGCTGCAGCCCAAGCTTGGTTGACTGATAATGCATTGGTCATTCCAACAACAACACTAACGGGTCGCCCAATTCTTTCTCGTACAGTACCATTTAGTAATGCCTTTGCTTGGTCAGGAACCAAGGGAAATAGTGAAACAATTCTCTATAAATACCTTGAAATCCAAGATGAGCCTGTGACTCAAAATCAATACAAGAAGGCCATGGAAAAATGGAATAAAAAGCGCACAGAGTCTAATAAAAAGGCTCAAGAAGAACTTGCAGATCATGTTAAATAATTGAAAAAAATTAGATAAAATTTAACAGAAAAACAAAAAAAGTTCAATTATGATAAAAATATTCTGACAATTGGTTTTACAATTAACCAAAATTGTGATATAATTTTAAACAATCAGTTTAAAAATTGAAGGTATTCTAAAATTGGAAATAGGTATTTGTCGTGACGCGTGGCATTTCTCTATCAGTTCCTTCGGTCTTGGCTGACAGGTTATGTTTAATAACTTAACCATAGTTATTAAAGTGGAATATCTGATGTGACTCATGCTGAATCATTAAAATACAAAAAGAATTAGCAGATCATGTAAAATAAACTTCTCATCAGAACTTTCTCTAACAGGAGGGAAAGTTCTTTTGGGATTTTAAAGGAAACGGTAAATGAAGAAATATATTTTTATGCGTATCTTACGCTCTTTAGTATCTATTTTCATGGTAACAACGCTGACTTACACCATTATCTATACCATGGTGCCTAGGAAGTTGATTTTCAAACAGGACCCAAACTATAACAAAATAGCGACAACTCCTGATAAAAAAGCCAATTACGAAAATACGATTTTTGAGCGTATGGGTTACATTGACTACTATGATACGAAGGAATTGCAAGAAAAAGCTAGTAAAGAGAATTCTTCTGTAACAGTAGAACCTACTAATGCAAATAAAAAAATCTATGAAGCTTACATCAAAAAGCTGGGACGCGGTTGGAAATTGCAGCAATTTAAAGAAAGCAAGCAATTTTATGCAACTCGTGAAGTTCCAGTTTATGAACGCGTTCTTGGTTTCTATGGTAATTTGATTCAAATTGACCATACCGGTGCTGTGAAAGATGCTTCTAATCCGAATTTGAAGCGTTATATTTGCATTGAAAATGATCCTGCCATTGGTTGGTCTGTTGTTGGTTCTGGAACGAGACATAAATATTTATTGTACTTCAATAGTCAGTTTCCATTTATCCATCAAAATTTTGTAAGATTAAATCTAGGAACTTCTTATCCGACCTATGCTAATCTTCCTGTTTTACAGGTTATTTCACAAGGGCAAGGTCAAACGAAGACATCAGAAGTTCAATTTCCAACAGGAAAGAAAACATCATCTGTTAATATTTATACGCGTACATATAAGTCTCCAAAACAAGCCGATGCACGCGATGTTGCTAATTACGGAAAAGATGATCCCTATACGGCGACAGAGAGCAATTATCAATATCCATCTATGATTGTGAGTTCTTCTATTGTTGGGGTGATTGGTTTGGCCTTGTCATACTTAATCGCCGTTCCACTTGGATCTTATATGGCTCGCTTTAAGAATACATTGTTTGATAGTATTTCAACCGGTGCTTTGACTTTCTTAATGTCACTGCCAACTATTGCCTTGGTTTATATCATTCGCTTGATTGGTTCAGCGATTGGTTTGCCTGATTCATTCCCTATTTTGGGAGCAGGTGATTGGCGCTCTTATGTGTTGCCGGCAGTCATTCTTGGACTCTTGAGTGCGCCTTGGACAGCCGTTTGGATTCGTCGTTATATGATTGACTTGCAATCACAAGATTTTGTTCGTTTTGCACGGGCAAAAGGTCTTTCTGAAAAAGAAATTTCAAATAAACATATTTTCAAAAATGCCATGGTGCCACTTGTATCCAGCATTCCAAACTCAGTTATTGGGGTTATTACAGGTGCAACTTTGACTGAAACAGTCTTCGCTTTCCCTGGTATGGGTAAGATGTTGATTGACTCTGTTAAAGCTTCAAACAATTCTATGGTCGTTGGTCTTGTCTTTATCTTTACTTGTCTTTCTATCTTCGCTCTTTTATTGGGTGATATTCTGATGACAGTGCTTGACCCACGTATTAAATTAACATCAAAAGGAGGTAAATAATGGCTACAATTGATAAGACTAAGTTCCAATTTGTCAAACGCGATGATTTTGCCTCTGAAACAATTGATGCTCCAGCCTATTCTTACTGGAAATCAGTTATGCGTCAGTTCCTAAAAAAGAAATCAACAGTTATCATGTTGGGAATTTTGATCGCTATTATTTTGATGAGTTTCATTTATCCGATTTTCTCAGATTTTGACTTTAACGATGTCAGCAAGGTGAATGATTTCGGTGCGCGTTATATTAAACCAAACGGTCAATATTGGTTTGGTACAGATAGCAACGGAAAATCTCTTTTTGACGGAGTATGGTTTGGAGCTCGTAACTCTATCCTCATTTCTGTCATTGCAACCGTGATTAACTTAGTTATTGGTATTGTGATTGGTGGTATCTGGGGAATTTCAAAAACCGTTGACCGTATCATGATGGAAGTGTACAATATCATTTCTAACATCCCATCTCTCTTGATTGTCATTGTCTTGACTTATTCAATTGGTGCTGGTTTCTGGAACTTGATTTTTGCTATGACCATCACAGGTTGGGTTGGGATTGCTTATACAATTCGTATCCAAATCATGCGTTATCGCGACTTGGAATATAACCTTGCCAGCCGAACTTTGGGTACGCCAACACTGAAAATCATTGTGAAAAATATCATGCCACAATTGGTTTCTGTTATTGTGACAACGGCTTCGCAACTGCTTCCAAGTTTCATTTCTTATGAAGCATTTCTATCGTTCTTTGGTTTAGGGCTTCCTGTCACAGTACCAAGTTTGGGACGGTTAATTTCAGATTATTCACAAAACGTGACAACAAATGCGTATCTTTTCTGGATTCCATTGACAACCTTGATTTTGGTTTCTCTTTCATTGTTCGTTGTCGGTCAAAACTTAGCGGACGCTAGTGATCCACGTACACATAGATAGGAGTAAATATGACACAAGAAAAAAATGTAATATTGACTGCTCGCGATATTGTCGTGGAATTTGACGTTCGTGATAAAGTCTTAACAGCCATTCGTGGTGTTTCGCTTGACCTTATCGAAGGTGAGGTTCTTGCACTTGTAGGAGAATCTGGTTCTGGTAAGTCTGTTTTGACAAAGACATTTACAGGAATGTTAGAGGAAAATGGTCGAGTTGCTCAAGGAACGATTGATTACCGTGGACAAGATTTGACAAAATTGAAGTCTAATAAAGATTGGGAACCTATACGCGGTGTTAAAATTGCAACAATCTTCCAAGATCCGATGACGAGTTTGGACCCTATTAACACAATTGGTAGCCAAATTACAGAAGTGATTATCAAGCATCAAAAGAAAACGCCAAAAGAAGCAAAAGAAATGGCTGTTGACTATATGAATAAGGTCGGCATTCCTGATGCTGAAAAGCGTTTTAATGAATACCCATTCCAATATTCAGGAGGAATGCGTCAACGGATTGTTATCGCTATTGCGCTTGCTTGTCGACCTGATATCCTTATCTGTGATGAACCAACGACAGCGCTTGACGTTACGATTCAGGCACAAATCATTGATTTGTTGAAATCTTTGCAACACGAGTATGAATTCACAACTATTTTTATCACCCACGACCTGGGAGTGGTAGCAAGTATTGCAGATAAGGTTGCGGTTATGTATGCTGGTGAAATCGTTGAATACGGAACAGTAGAAGAAGTCTTTTACGATCCACGTCATCCTTACACTTGGAGTTTGTTATCTAGTCTGCCTCAGTTAGCAGATGATAAGGGTGAGTTGTATTCAATTCCTGGAACGCCGCCATCTCTCTATTCACATTTACAAGGAGATGCATTTGCCTTGCGTTCAGATTATGCTATGGAAATTGATTTTGAAGAGAAACCACCTCAAATTTATGTAACGGATACCCACTGGGCAAAAACATGGTTGTTACATGAGAATGCTCCAAAAGTGAATAAGCCAGCTGTTATTGATGATTTACACGAAAAAATTAGCTCAAAAATGGGCTTTGCCCATTTAGACGCCTAGGAGGAAGGAAATGCCTGAAAAATTAGTAGAAGTTAAAGATTTGGAAATTTCCTTCGGTGAGGGAAGCAAGAAATTTGTTGCTGTTAAAAATGCTAATTTCTTTATCAATAAAGGAGAAACGTTTTCACTTGTAGGAGAATCTGGTTCTGGTAAAACGACAATTGGTCGTGCGATTATTGGTTTAAATGATACGAGTCATGGAGAGATTTTCTTTGAAGGGAAAAAAATCAATGGCAAAAAATCAAAAGAAGAAGAGTCAGAAATCATTCGTAAAATTCAAATGATTTTCCAGGATCCTGCTGCTAGTTTGAATGAACGTGCGACAGTTGATTATATCATTTCGGAAGGCTTGTATAATTTCCATTTATTTAAAGATGAAGAAGAACGCAAGAAAAAAGTGAAAGATATTATTCATGAAGTTGGATTGTTATCAGAGCATTTAACACGTTACCCGCATGAATTTTCTGGTGGTCAACGTCAGCGGATTGGGATTGCCCGTGCGCTTGTTATGGAACCAGATTTTGTCATTGCAGATGAGCCGATTTCAGCTTTGGACGTGTCTGTGCGGGCACAAGTTTTAAACCTACTGAAAAAATTCCAAAAAGAATTAGGTTTGACTTATCTCTTTATTGCTCACGATTTATCGGTTGTACGCTTCATTTCAGATCGTATTGCGGTTATTTATAAGGGTGTGATTGTCGAAGTAGCTGAAACAGAAGAACTCTTTAACAATCCAATTCATCCTTATACTCAGTCTTTATTGTCAGCTGTGCCAATTCCAGATCCAATCTTGGAACGGAAGAAAGTGTTGAAAGTCTATGATGCTAATCATCATGATTATTCAACGGATAAGCCAGAAATGGTCGAAATTCGTCCTGGACACTTTGTGTGGGCTAATAAAGCAGAAGTTGAAAAATATAAAAAAGAATTATAACATCATTCTTTGACTTTGAGAGAATTTTAAAAATCACTTTAGAAGTTATCTAGAGTGATTTTTGAATTCATGTTATCTTTTTCTGGACGATTCCATTTTAAACTGTGCTATACTAGTTGTAATAGAAAAGAGGAGTAATGGGATGTATCAATTGATTGCGTTTGATATGGATGGAACACTTTTGACTAGTAAAAAAACAATTGCCAAAAGCAGTGTTGAAGCGATTGGGAGAGCTCAAGATGCTGGTAAACAAGTTGTACTTTCAACAGGACGCTCTTTGTCAGAACTGCTTCCTTATGGATATGATTTGCGCGAGATTCGCTATGATATTCTTGCAAGTGGTGCATTGATTTATGATTTGGAGGCTAAATGCGTTTTAGCTAAGCAAACCTTGCCTGCTATAGCGGTGGATAAGGTGAAAGCGATAGCAGAAGTTCAAGATTTGATGCTGGTTTGTATGATTGACGGTCAAGGCTATCTTCAAAAATCACATTTTGAGAATATTGCTAACTATTATATGGAAATTTATACTGAACTTTATGATAAAACAGCTATCTTGGTGGATAATATTTACGATTTGTTAGCTAAGGAGAGAGCATTTTGACAAAATCAATATTTATCACTTTACGGCAAGGGAGCGAGATCAATCGTATGAAACTTTATTGTCTGAAAAGATAACGATTATAAAAGCTGAAGTAAGTGATCTTAAACTAACAGCGCAAGGAGTTGAAAAGGGGCAGTGTTTAGCTCACCTTGCTCAAAACTTGAATCTTCCTATGGAGCAAATCATTGCTGTTGGGGATGCTGACAATGATGAAAGCATGATTCGCGAAGCAGGTTTTGGTGTTGCTATGGGAAATGCCAATGAGAATATCAAAGGTTTGGCAGATATTATTGTGGCAAATAACGACCACGGTGACTGTGCGCAGGCTATTGATGATGTGCTTCTGGCAGATAAAATATAAGAACAACGAATAAACGCTAACCCCCACTTAAGATTTCTCAATACTTAAGTGGGGGTTTAACTATCTCACAGTATTAAATACTCTTTCCTGAAGAGAGGTGGACGGGAAGAAAGTAGCCGGTTGTCACAACTTCTTCACCAGCAATTTTTCGAAGCAACAAATCTACCAGTAAACAAGCTATATCTTTCAATGGTTGCTGTATAGTGGCTAGTTGGGGATAGTAGTTTTCTACAAAATAAGTTCCGTCGTAACCGATGACTTTTAGATCCTCTGGAATTTTGATTTCCAGTTCTTGAGCGACTTTCATGATTAAAATGGCTGTCAGATCATCTGAAGCAAAAATGGCATCAGGTTTTCTATGTTTTAAAATATTTTTGATTTCCATTTCTTTGCGAATAGGAGAGAAGTCACTTGATACATTGATAATTGGTGCATCAGGTAGAATGGAAGCAAAACCTGCATGGCGGAGACCTGTCGGGGAGTTTGAATTATCATTTCCGGTAATCATAATGATATTTTGGGCACCGGATTTGACCAAGGTTTCTGCAGCCAAGACACCACCAGCATAGTTGTCCGAAGATACAACAGGAATGGAAGGGGATAAGTTGCGGTCAAAAGAGATAATGGGAGCTGTTACACGGTCATAATCAGAGATGCCTAAGTTGTGGCTGCCTGAGATAATGCCATCCACTTGATTGGCTTCTAGCATCTCCAGATACTCTTTTTCCTTACTTGAATTGTGCTCGCTATTGCAGATGATTGTCTTGTAGCCTCTTTTGAATAACTCATGTTCTAATTTGTCAATGAGTTCGGCATAAAAGATGTGACTGATATTTGGGAAAATCAATCCAATCAGTTTAGCGGATTTTCCTTGTAAGCTACGAGCGAGATTATTGGGCTTGTATCCCAACTCGCGCATGGCCTCATTGACTTTTGTAATCGTTTTTTCTGAGAGGTAGCCTTTTTTGTTAATTACACGAGATACAGTGGTTGGGCTGACTCCAGCAATTTTTGCAACATCAGTTAACTTCGCGACCATAATCTAATTCATAGTAAGTTCCAGTTGGATTTCCCTCGCTGATAAAAATACCGTTTTGGTTTTCATGAGGGAAAACGCGACCTGAAAATACTTTTTCTCCTTTGTTAATAAAAATTTCAAAAACTGACTTATCAATGAAGATAGTAGCAGTTGTAGCTTGGTTTTCAATCGTACAACTACGAACAGTACCAAATTCAAGAGCGTATTGCTCACCGGCTTGACTACGGTCAACTGTTACTTGACCATTTTTGATGTCAAAGCAAATGCGTAGACCCTTATGCTCTTGATCTGCAAAAAGGACGATCTCAGCTTGTGAATCAATTGTAAATTCTAGTTCTAATTCATAGCAGTTCTTTGTTTGCGCTTGGTTAGCAAACGTTTGGCTATTATCTGTGCGTAAGGATGTGATAGCTTGAACAGGATATTGATAGAGTTTTCCTTTTTTTAGTGTTAATTCCTTGACAAGCGATAAAATTCCTTGATGATCAAAACGATCAGATGGGTAAGCAATATCCGGCAAACCTAACCAGCTGACTGCTAAGACACGGCCATCTGGAGCATTGAAAGCTTGGGTGGCATAGCAATCAAATCCATAATCTAAATTTTGCGGAGGACTAGGATCGACAATTGCTGTTTCCGCTATGTCAAACGATTGACCTATCTTATACATGTTTGGGAAAATATTGTCGTAAGGAGCAACTTTTTTTGATAAACCTTGAGGGCAGTAGAGCAAAATAGGTGTTTCATCAATAAAGACAAGATTGGGGCATTCCATCATATAAGCTGTATTGTCATTTTCAAAGTCTAAATCGCCGACTTCTTCCCAGTTTATATAGTCGTTTTCAACTGCTTTATAAAACTTGATAAAGCCTTTTTTGTCCAGAGTTTGTCCGCCGACAATGGCATAGCTCTGACCTTTATAATTGAAAATCTGTGGATCTCGAAAGTGATCTGTAGTATCCTTAGGTTGTTCAATCAATACTTTGTTTAGTTTTTGAATATGTCCGTCTTTGTTCAGCAAAGCGCCGATTTGGTAAGGGTGACGAACCCAATTCTCATCACGGACATTTCCAGTATAGAATAGGAAAAGTTTGTCGTCAAACTGCATAGCAGAGCCAGAGTAAGCACCGTGACTGTCTAATGGGGTGTCTGGCAGAACACGAACACCGGTTTCTGTGAAGTGTACGAGGTCATCACTTTCCAGTTGTACCCAAGACTTGAGCCCATGAGTTGCACCAAATGGAAAATTTTGATAGAAGACAATCCATTTTCCGTCAAAATAGGAAAAACCATTTGGGTCATTCAGCAGTCCCGTATCAGGCTCTACGTGGTAGGTAGCACGCCAAGGTGATGTAGCGATTTTATTTTTTATCTGTTGGATTTCGTTTTCAGTCCATTGTTCATAGCGTTTGTAACGTTGTTCAGTAGTCCAAGCCAATCTTTTGTCCTCCGAGATAATTTTCTTACTTATATAGTAAACGTTTTCTCTGAAAAAATCAACTTTTTAATAGAAAAAAATAAAATTTCTGCAAAACGCTTGACATATTTTGAAATCATGTTAAAATAATAGTCGTAGGAGTGATTAAATCGCTTTCATAAATTTTAATTATTTTCAATAAGGAGATGCAAATGGAAAATAAGGACATTGCAAAAGCAGTCATTGAGGCCATTGGCGGACGTGACAATGTAAGTAGTGTTGCTCACTGTGCGACCCGTCTGCGTGTCATGGTTAAAGATGAAGCTAAGATTGATAAAGACAGAGTTGAGAATCTTGAAAAGGTTCAGGGGGCTTTCTTTAACTCAGGTCAATATCAAATTATCTTTGGTACTGGTACAGTGAATAAAATCTATGATGAAGTGGTAGAGCTTGGTTTGCCTACATCTTCAACTGGTGAGCAAAAAGCAGAAGCAGCTAAAAAGGGAAATTGGTTCCAACGTGCCGTCCGTACATTTGGTGACGTATTTGTGCCAATCCTGCCAGCAATCGTAGCAACAGGTCTCTTCATGGGGATTCGTGGCGCGATTAATAACGATACGATTCTTGGGTTATTTGGAACAACTTCAAAAGCCTTTGCTGCGTCAGACTTCTATACTTACACAGTTGTGTTGACAGATACAGCTTTTGCCTTCTTCCCAGCTTTGATTTCTTGGTCAGCTTTCCGTGTATTCGGTGGGAATCCAGTGATCGGTATTGTACTTGGTTTGATGTTGGTAAATACCGCCCTTCCAAATGCTTGGGATGTAGCTTCTGGTGCTGCAAAGCCAATCATGTTCTTTGGTTTCATTCCAGTAGTTGGTTATCAAAACTCAGTATTGCCAGCCTTCTTCATTGGACTACTTGGTGCGAAACTTGAAAAATGGTTGCATAAGAAAATTCCAGATGTGCTTGATTTGCTTGTTGTGCCATTCTTGACCTTCCTTGTGATGTCAGTTCTTGGACTCTTTGTCATTGGGCCAATCTTCCACTCACTTGAAAATGTCATTCTTGCTGCGACAAAAGCTATTCTTGCCTTACCGTTTGGTTTAGCTGGTCTCATCCTTGGTGGTGTGCATCAACTTATCGTGGTAACTGGTGTTCACCATATCTTCAACTTACTAGAAGCACAATTGATTGCAAATGAAGGAAAAGATGCCTTTAATGCGATCATCACAGCTGCTATGACTGCCCAAGCGGGTGCAACTCTTGCAGTTGGTGTAAAAACAAAATCTAAAAAACTAAAAGCTCTTGCCTTCCCGGCTGCTCTCTCTGCAGGTCTTGGAATTACTGAACCAGCTATTTTCGGGGTAAACTTACGTTATGGTAAACCATTTGTACTTGGTCTTGTTGCCGGTGCTGCTGGTGGTTGGTTAGCTTCTATTCTTGGACTTGCTGGTACTGGATTTGGTATTACCATTATCCCAGGTACGCTTCTCTATCTGAATGGTCAAGTTCTTCAATATATCTTTATGGTACTTGTCACTACTGGTCTTGGATTTGGTTTGACTTATGCGTTTGGTTACAAAGATGCTGAAGAAGAAGTGACTGAAGCAAAAGAAGTAGTAGAAGCTAATGAAGCAGCTGCGCCAGTTCTTGCTGATGAAACAATTGTTTCTCCAATCGTTGGTCAAATGTTTGACTTGAAAGATGTCAATGACCCAGTGTTCTCAAGTGGTGCTATGGGACAAGGAATCGCAGTGAAACCTAGTGAAGGTGTTGTGTATGCTCCTGCGGATGCAGAAGTGACAATCGCATTTGCAACTGGTCACGCTTACGGTTTGAAAACGGCAAAAGGTGCTGACATCTTGATTCATGTAGGTATTGACACAGTTTCTATGAACGGTGACGGATTTGATCAAAAAGTTGCTCAAGGTGATAAGGTGAAAGCTGGCGATGTTCTTGGTACATTTGACGCTGCGAAAATTGCAGCTGCTGGTCTTGATGACACAACTATGGTGATTGTTACCAACACAGCTGATTATGCTTCTGTTACTCCTGTTGCAGAGGGTACAGTAGCGAAAGGCGATGCTGTGATTGAGCTAAAAGCCTAACCGTATAATGTGATAAGAGGCTGAGCAAAAGGGTTCAGCTTCTTCACTTTTGGTTAACAAAACACATTAACACAGAGGTTGATTGTTTTCTTTGCTTGCTTCACGTCTCAAAGTTGTAAATCAACTGTGCAGGGGTGGGAAACGAGCTCTTTTCAGTTCTTTCCCACTCCCTTTTCTTTGAAAAAGAGAAGGAAAAGTAAGATTTTTACTCAGAAGTCATACGAAGATATGCTATAATGAATAGAGAAGAAAACAAAATAAAAAGAGGTCTTGAAATGACAAAATTGTATGGAAGCCTAGAAGCTGGCGGTACAAAATTTGTATGTGCGGTTGGAGATGAAAATTTTGAAGTAATTGAAAAAACACAATTTCCAACGACCACACCGATTGAAACGTTAGATAAGGCAATTGCATTTTTCTCTCGTTTTGAGAATTTAGCTGGTCTTGCGGTTGGTTCATTTGGTCCGATTGACATTGCTCCTAATTCAAAAACGTATGGTTTTATTACAACGACACCTAAACCACACTGGGCAAATGTCGATATTGTCGGTGCTTTGCGACGTGCTTTAAATGTACCGATTTACTTTACGACAGATGTTAATAGCTCTGCTTATGGTGAAGTAGTGGCACGAAATAATGCAGGCGGGCGCATTGAAAATCTAGTTTACTATACGATTGGGACGGGGATTGGAGCCGGTGCTATTCAACGTGGTGAATTTGTTGGTGGGACGGGTCATCCAGAAATGGGACATTACTATGTTGCGAAGCACCCAATGGATGTGGAAAAAGAATTTAATGGAGTGTGTCCATTCCATAATGGCTGTTTAGAGGGATTAGCTGCTGGACCTAGTTTAGAGGCCCGGACAGGCATTCGAGGTGAAAATATTGAACTAAACAGCTCTGTTTGGGATATTCAAGCCTATTATATTGCGCAAGCAGCAATTCAAGCGACAGTGACTTTCCGACCAGATGTGATTGTCTTTGGTGGAGGTGTTATGGCGCAACAGCACATGTTGGATCGCGTTCGTGAAAAGTTCACAGTTTTGTTGAATGGTTATTTGCCTGTTCTAGATGTACGTGATTACATTGTAACGCCAGCGGTTGCAGGAAATGGGTCAGCGACACTTGGAAACTTTGTCTTAGCTAAAAAAGTCAGCGAAAAAGCTAAAGGATAATTGAGTAATTGAGAGCAAGTGAGTGAATATTGAATAAGCTTGCTCTTTTTTTGATATAAGGAAGAAAATGATTAAACCAATTGTAAAAGATATGTTGGTTTTGCAGCAGAAAGCACAACCAGCAAGCAAAGAAGATGTCGAAATTGGGCAAGATTTGTTCGATACCTTAAGAGCAAACAAAGATAAGTGTGTCGGAATGGCAGCCAATATGATTGGAGTGCAGAAACAGGTCATTATTTTTATGTATGGTATGGTGCCTGTTATCATGTTCAATCCTATTTTGAGAAGGAAGTCATCTCCTTACCAAGCGGAAGAATTCTGCTTGTCACTTGTGGGGAGTCTCTCGACCACTCGTTATAAAGAGATTACAGTTGAATATTTGGACCAACATTGGCAAAAACAAACGCTGACTTTGAAAGATTTTCCCGCACAAATCTGCCAGCATGAACTGGATCATTTGGAAGGGATTTTGATTTAATGACCTGAAAACTCAGCTTTTATAGTACGGGGTTTTTAATTGGTCAAAAAAATAGTTCTCATAGGAACTTTTTTCTTGACATTCGTTTGAATTATAGTAGAATAGTTCTCATGAAAACAAAATAGTTCTCTAGAGAACTATTTGAAAGGAAGTCAAATGGAAAAACCATTATTGGAATTCAAGCGATTTGGACGGAAGACACATCTGATGATTCAAAAAATTGCCAAAGAGCGAGGGATTGAATTTATGGCGGGTCCACAAGGACAAGTATTGCATTTTGTGAATCATCGAGAAGATTGTGACAAGATGACCTTTATTAAAGATATTGAGCAGGAGTTGGGCATTACTAAGTCCGTTGCCAGTAATTTAATGAAGCGAATGGTGAAGAATGGCTTGATTTATCTGGAAGTGAGTGAGACTGATAAACGCGCTAAGATTATTCGTTTAACGCCGGAATCAAAAGAGCGCATGAATAAAATTCGTGATTTTTTTGATGAAATGGATCATTGCCTATTGACAGATATTTCAGAAGAAGATTTGGTTACTTTTTTTCAAGTGATGGGGAAATTTTACCAGAATATTGAAAAATTAGAAAAAGGAGAAGCGAATGGTTAAATTGTTTAAACGTTTAACTGTCAAAGAAGTAGGGCTGATTATCATCAGTATCTTATTTACTTGTTTGGCAGTTTATTTGGACTTAGAGGTTCCAACCTATATTTCAAAAATTACGGAACTCCTACAGACGAAAGGAACGGTCGTTTCTGATTTGTGGAATCCGGGCTTGAAAATGATTGGATTGTCATTTGCTAGTTTTCTCAGTGCTGTGGTAGTTGGTTTTATTGCGGCTAGATTGGCAGCTAGCTTTACAACGAGCTTGCGCTCAGATATTTTCAATCGTGTACTGGATTATTCAAATGCTGAGATTAAGAGATTTTCTATTCCAAGTCTTTTAACGCGGACAACCAACGATCTTACGCAAATTCAGCTCATGATTACCATGGGCTTGCAAGTTGTGACGCGTGGGCCGATTATGGCGATTTGGGCGATTACAAAAATCATTGGGAAATCAGAATACTGGCTGTGGGCAGTTATTGTGGCGGTTATTGTGAATATTATCATGACAACAGTTCTGATGACGTTGGCCTTTCCAAAGCAATCCGTTATTCAACGGTTGACTGATAAGTTAAATAGTATTACGCGTGAAAGTCTAACAGGGATTCGTGTTGTTCGGGCTTACAATGCTGAAGACTATCAAGATGATAAATTTGCAGGAGCTAATGATGAAGTGACTCGTTTGAATCTCTTTGTCAGTCGTCTCATGGCGATTTTAAATCCGATTATGATGGGGATTTCGAGTGGTTTGACCTTGGCAATATACTGGATTGGTGCTTACTTGATTCAAGATGCAGCTTTACCAGGACGTTTGCCAATCTTTAGTGACATGGTTGTCTTTATGTCCTATGCTATGCAGGTCGTAATGGGCTTCATGCTCATGGCTGCTCTGTTTATCGTTCTTCCTCGTACCTTGGTGTCTGCCGGACGGATCAATGAAGTGCTTGATTTATATTCAACGATTGAGTCTCCAACGGAGCCAAAAATAGCGAAAGATGTCAAAGGGGAAGTGGTATTTGACAATGTGTCTTTCCGCTATGCTAAAAATTCTGAGGCTGTTATCGAACATGTTAGCTTTACAGCTAAAGCAGGTGAAACCGTAGCTTTCATTGGATCAACCGGTTCTGGGAAATCCACTTTAATCAGCTTAATTCCTCGTTTCTATGATGTGACAGAAGGAAAAATTTTAGTGGATGGCGTAAACGTCAAAGATTATCAGCTGGAAGATTTGCATAATAAAGTTGGCTACATTCCACAAAAAGCTGTCCTCTTCTCTGGTGATATCAAGAGTAATTTAGACTTTGGGCAAAGCAATGAAAGCCCATTGGATGACGAAAAAATGTGGGCTGCACTTGATTTGGCACAGGCTAAATCATTTGTTGAAGAAAAAGAAGACGGTTTGCAATCTGAAGTTGCACAAAGCGGTACGAATTTCTCTGGTGGGCAAAAGCAACGTTTGGCGATTGCGCGTGCGCTTGCTCGCAAGCCTGAAATTTTGATTTTTGATGATTCGTTTTCAGCGCTGGACTATAAGACAGACCGCATTTTGCGGGAAGAATTAGCGAAAAAAGTGAAAGATACAACCAGATTGATTGTGGCGCAACGGATTTCAACGATTATGGATGCCGATCAGATTTTGGTACTGGATAAAGGAAAAGTAGTTGGTCAGGGTACTCATAAAGAATTGCTGGCAACGAACGCAGTTTATCAAGAAATTGCTTACTCACAATTATCGAAGGAGGAATTGGAAAATGGAAAATAAAAAATCGTCTTTATTTAGCCAAGTGAAACCTTATCTCAAAGGTTTTCAGCTTCCATTGCTCATTGCATTTGTGGGAGCGGCAGTGTCTAGTATTATTACGGTTTATGGACCGGACAAATTAAAAGAAATTACCAACCTTATCACAGAGGGGATGCGAAGTCAGATTGATTTGAAATCAATCTCCAACATTGCTCTTTTCTTAGCGATTTTGTACGCATCAGGTGCTTTGTTAAATTATGTTCAATCTTTTATCATTTCATCTGTTATTCAGCATTTCTCCAAGCGCTTGCGGACTGCTATTGCTGAAAAAATCAATAAATTGCCTCTACGCTATTTTGACAGCCATTCCCAAGGGGACACTCTTTCACGGGTCACAAATGACGTGGATACTGTTGGGCAATCTTTGAACCAAAGTTTAGGAACGGTGATTTCATCAAGTTTACTGCTTATTGCGGTTCTCTTTATGATGTTTTACAATAATGTGGTCTTGTCCTTTGTAACGATTAGCTCAGTCTTGATTGGCTTTGTCTTTGTTGCTTTGATTATGGGAAAATCTCAACGATTCTTCCGAGCACAACAAGAAAATCTTGCCAGCGTCAATGGCTATGTGGAAGAAATGTACTCTGGGCATAATGTCATTGTCAGCTACAATGCCACAGACGAATCCAAAGTAGCCTTTCAAACACTTAATACTAACCTTTACAACAGTATGTGGAAATCACAATTCATTTCAGGGATTATGATGCCGCTTATGATGTTTGTAGGGAACTTCGGTTATGTTATGGTTGTTTTGGTTGGAGCGAGCATGGCCTTGAATGGCGATGTCACTATGGGAACTATTGTTGCTTTTATGGTATATGTACGGATTTTCTCTCAACCGTTGTCACAAATTGCACAAGGGATTACTACTCTTCAACAAGCTAGCGCTGCTATGGGACGCGTATTTGAATTTTTAGCAGAGCCTGAAATGGAAAATGATGAACACAAAGCGCAACAACTCACGACCCTAAAAGGAGATGTTGCCTTTGATAAGGTATTCTTTGGTTATAATCCAGATCGAACGATTATTCATGATTTCTCTGCCAATGCAAAAGCAGGACAAAAAATTGCCATTGTCGGCCCGACCGGTGCTGGGAAGACGACCATTGTTAACTTGCTCATGAAATTTTATGAGATTGATAAGGGACGCATTACAATTGACGGTGTTGATACGAAGCAAATGAAACGTTCTGAGGTACACGATGCCTTCTCCATGGTTCTCCAAGACACCTGGTTATTTGAGGGAACGATTAAGGAAAATTTGATTTACAATCAGAAAAATATTTCTGACGAAGCAGTTGTGGCAGCTGCCAAAGCTGTTGGGGTTCATCACTTCATCAAGACTTTGCCAAAAGGATACGATACGGTGCTGGACGATACAGTAAGCCTTTCTGTGGGGCAAAAGCAATTGTTGACCATTGCGCGTGCACTTCTTAAGGATGCTCCCTTACTTATCTTGGATGAAGCGACTTCATCTGTTGATACGCGGACAGAAGAATTGATCCAAAAAGCGATGGATAAGTTGATGGAGGGAAGGACTTCTTTCGTCATTGCTCACCGCTTGTCGACCATTCGTAATGCTGATTTGATTTTGGTCATGCGTGATGGTAATATCATTGAACAAGGAAATCACGATCAATTGATGGGAAAAAATGGCTTCTATGCTGATCTTTACAATAGTCAATTCGATGAAGACGCAGAGTATGCGTAAAATGAATTGAAGATAGTAAGTAAGACAGAAATTCTTCTTGGTCAAAATGATCTGAGAAGAGTTTCTGTTTTTTTGACTGTTGATTTACTTTTTTTGTTAGAAAAGGAATAGTTGAACACAAACTCCCCAAGGTATCAGAATCCTTGGGGAGTTTTGCTAAATTCAATCTTCAAAATCATTTTTGTCAGATAGTTCTTTAAAGAAATGACCTGTATTTTCTCCTTTATAAAAAATTATATATTATAATATTATGATTCTATATTTTCGGTAAAAAGCCAACCTTTTATTAGAAAGGTATAGACATTTATTTTAAAATATAGTATAGTTAGAGTATCAAGGAAAAAAGTGGTATGATGGCAACTAATTCCATTTTAGGTGGTGTCCTTCAGTTAGTGGATATGGTGATTGTTGGATTTATCTGGTATCCATTCCTTCGTATGCTGGACAAACAACCTGATTCTGTATTATAATGAGATGAATGACAGATTTGCAGGAGCTATCATATGCCTAAATACGAAGAAATAGCAAATATACTTCGAGATAGAATAGCAAATGGAGTCTACCCAGTAGACTCCATGTTGCCTATTCAGTCTGAATTATCAAAAGAGTTCGGTGTTAGCCGAATGACTATAAAAAAAAGCTGTTGAGATTCTAACCATTGAGGGATTGATTTTTTCTAAACAAGGAAATGGAACGAGAGTGTTAAATTCCTCTTTTTGGGATAAAGAAGATTAAAAATTTCGCTTGAATAATTACAATGGCTTGAGTCAAGATTTCAAAAATGATGACCGAAAATTAACGAGCCAGATTATTCAGTTTGCAGTTGAATTCCCAGAAGCCGAGATTGCAGAGCGCCTGCAAGTGGAAGTAACGGCACCAGTTTATAAAATTATACGTTTGCGTCTGCTTGATGAGAAGCCCTATGTGTTGGAACACACTTATATGCCGTGTGATTTGGTGCCAGGATTGGATGAGACTATTTTACTTCAGTCTATCTATGCTTATTTATGGGATGAATTAAACTTAAAATTTGCCGGAAGTTATCGCCATATCACAGCTGAAAAGCCAGATGAATATGACCAAAACTATTTGGCTTGCCAAGAGACAGATCCGATTTTGCAGGTGGAGCAAGTTGTTTATCTGGAAACTGGACGTCCGATTGAATATTCTAGAAGTCGTAATCGCTTTGACACGAGAGGGTATTCTCTTTTAGATGTTAAAAATATTTAAGTCATTTGTGCAATATTAAAGGAGGAAATGATGTCAGAACCATTGTTTTTACAATCTGTTATGCAGGAAAAAATCTGGGGCGGAACGAAGCTACGAGATGAATTCGGCTATGAAATTCCCAGTGATAAAGTAGGCGAATACTGGGCGATTTCGGCTCATCCACACGGAGTATCTACTATAAAAAACGGTCGCTTTGCTGGTATGGGCTTGGATCAGCTCTATGCAGAACACCGAGAGTTATTTGGTAACAGCAGCGAGCCTGTTTTTCCGCTTTTAACCAAAATCTTGGATGCCAATGATTGGCTCAGTGTTCAGGTTCACCCAGATGATCATTATGCTATGGAGCACGAAGGCGAGTTGGGAAAAACAGAGTGCTGGTATGTGATCGCTGCAGATGAAGGAGCAGAAATCATCTATGGGCACAATGCCAAGTCACGAGAAGAGTTGCGCCAGCAGATTGAAAAGAAAGAATGGGACAAACTATTAACCAAGGTGCCAGTCAAGGCTGGGGATTTCTTCTATGTTCCAAGCGGTACTATGCATGCCATTGGATCGGGTATTTTGATTTTAGAAACGCAACAGTCTAGCGACACCACCTATCGTGTCTACGACTTTGACCGAAAAGATGCTAAAGGCAATCTGCGCGAGCTGCATTTAGAAAAATCCATTGATGTGCTCAATATCGGTGCGCCGGCCAATAGCCGTCCAGTCACAGTGAAAGCAGATGATTTGACCTCAACGCTTTTAGTAGCTAGTGATTTCTTTGCTGTTTACAAATGGGAAGTATCAGGAAAAGTGGATATCGAGAAAACAGCTGCTTATTTGCTAGTAAGTGTGCTAGCAGGGCGAGGTGTGCTGACCGTAGATGGGGAAACGTATCCAATCGCAAAAGGAGACCATTTTATCCTACCAAGCGATGTGGAAGAGTGGACTTTCGAGGGGAAAGACCTTGAAATGATTGTTAGTCATCCGTAATATCTTTTATATAGAAAACCAGAGGTTAGGGAAAAGTCCGTAACCTCTTTAAAATTATAAGTCTAAAGCATCATGATGCAGTGATTCATTAGTTTGTCTATTTTTTTTACAGATGATTTCCAAGCAATGATTTCAGTCTATTTTGCTATCTTACTTATGCAGAAATTATCAGTTATATTAAAAAATGATGTCATTTTCAGAAAATGTTGATAGTATTTCAAAAAAGCGTTATAATGGCTAATATTGAAAAATTTAGGAGAAAAAATATGTTTTCCAAGTTGAAGAACATTTTTATCGGGCGCCCTTTGAAATCAAGTGATGAGGGAGATGAAGGGAATTTACTCACTAAGCTACAAGCCTTGGCTATGCTGTCAAGTGATGCTCTGTCTTCGATTGCCTATGGTCCTGAACAAGTTGTTTTGGTTTTGGTATCCGTATCTGCTGGTGCAATTTGGTGGTCTTTGCCAATCGGTATTGTGGTGCTGATTTTGCTGGCTAGTTTAACCATTTCATATCGTCAGGTGATTCATGCTTACCCACAAGGCGGTGGGGCTTATATGGTTACAACGGAAAATCTTTCCCCTAAAGCTGGTCTAATTTCAGGTGGTAGTTTGCTAGTTGATTATATGTTGACAGTAGCGGTATCTGTTTCTTCTGGAGCGGATGCGATTACGTCAGCAATTCCTGCTTTGCACCCGTACAATTTGCACATTTCGATTGTTTTAGTGCTGATTTTAATGTTAATGAATTTACGTGGCTTGCGGGAATCGGCGGTTTCTCTGATGATTCCAGTTTATTTGTTCATCGCAAGTACCGTTTTCTTAATTGGCTTTGGTTTATTGCAATTATTACTGGGGAATTTATCCTACCATGCAACAGCTCCGATTGGAAAATCTATCTCAGGTGTTAGTTTAGTGCTCCTGCTACGTGCATTTACGAGTGGTTCGGCTTCTCTGACAGGTGTGGAAGCTATTTCAAATTCTGTACCATTTTTCAAAACACCCAAAGCTGAAAATGCAGCGAAAACCTTGGCAATTATGGCAGCCATTTTAGGTTTCATGTTTGCTGGTATTACTTTTTTAAACTACTGGATTGGCATCGTTCCGGTAAAAGGCGTTACAACGCTCGCTCAAATGGCGCAAACTATTTTGGGAAATTCACCTATTGGACGACTTCTATTTTATATTTTCCAATTATCAACAGCTCTCATCCTTGCTGTAGCAGCTAATACAGGCTTTTCGGCCTTTCCCATGTTATCCTACAATATGGCAAAAAATAAATATATGCCACACATGTATATGGAAAAAGGAGCACGCCTTGGTTATTCAAATGGGATTCTGACTTTAGCTATCGGTGCTATTCTTCTTTTGCTAATTTTTAATGGGAATACTGAACGGCTCATTCCACTTTATACCATTGGTGTATTTGTGCCGTTTGCTCTTTCTCAAACGGGAATGGTCGTGCATTGGCGCAAGCAGTATGGAAAACATTTCTTGAAATATTCAGTAGCAAATATTTTAGGCGCTGCTATTTGTTACACCATTGTAGCGATTTTGCTACTTTTTCGTTTGCGAGATATTTGGCCATTCTTTCCTATTATCATCGTTTTATTATGGATTTTCTTGAGTATTAAAAATCATTACAATAAAGTAGCGAAACAGCTACGTTTGAATGAAGAAATTGAACGCGTAGACTATGCAGGAAATCTGGTTTTGGTGCTTGTCGGGAATGTCACACGAGTTAGCGCTGGTGCGATGAATTATGCCCGTAGTATCGGTGATGAAGTGATTGCTATGCACGTATCTACCAAAGAAACACAAGAAAAAGACGAAGAAGTAGCTAGTGAATTTAAACAATATTTTCCAGATATTCAATTTGTAAATGTGGAAACAAGCTACCGTAATATCATCAGACCAACCGTACAGTATGTGACAAAAATCGCTCGTGGTGCGCAGAAGAAAGGTTATACCGTAACAGTGCTAGTACCACAATTCATTCCAAGTCATAGTTGGCAAAACATGCTACACAATCAAATGAGCTTGAAATTGAAATATTTCCTCAGATGGCATGAAAATGTCGTTGTAGCCAGCTATTCTTATCACTTAAAAGAGTAAGAACATAAAACGGCAGTTTTGAATGGAACTGCCGTTTTATCCTTTTATTTTCTTGAAAGATACAGTGAAAAATGCTATAATGAAAAGAACATTTTAAAATAAGAATTATTACAAGTAAGGAAAGAAATGGCGAATATTTTAAGAACAATTATCGAAAATGATAAAGGTGAATTAAGAAGATTAGAAAAAATGGCAAAGAAAGTCATGGCGTATGAAGATGAAATGGCTGCTTTGTCAGATGAAGCTTTGAAAGCAAAGACGGATGAATTTAAGCAACGGTATCAAAATGGCGAGTCATTAGATGACTTGCTTTATGAAGCTTTTGCGGTTGTTCGTGAAGGTGCAAAGCGTGTGTTAGGACTTTTCCCTTACCCAGTACAGATTATGGGTGGGATTGTCTTACACCATGGAGATGTGCCAGAAATGCGTACAGGGGAAGGAAAGACCCTGACAGCAACCATGCCAGTTTATCTGAACGCCTTGTCTGGAGAAGGGGTTCACGTTGTCACAGTAAATGAATATCTGACAGAGCGTGACGCAACGGAAATGGGGGAACTGTACTCTTGGTTGGGGCTTTCTGTTGGTATCAACCTTGCTGCAAAGTCATCCGCAGAGAAAAAAGAAGCCTATGAATGTGATATCACGTATTCAACCAATGCAGAGATTGGTTTTGACTATTTGCGTGATAATATGGTGGTGCGTGCTGAAAACATGGTGCAGCGTCCGCTAAACTACGCTTTGGTCGATGAGGTGGACTCCATTTTGATTGACGAAGCTCGTACGCCTTTGATTGTGTCAGGACCAACTTCGTCTGATACAAACCAACTTTATCACATGGCAGATAGCTTTGTGAAGTCTCTTAATAAAGATGACTACATCATTGATGTGCAGTCTAAAACCATTGGACTTTCTGACTCTGGGATTGATAAAGCAGAAAGCTACTTCAAGTTAGAAAATTTGTATGATATTGAAAATGTAGCGCTGACTCACTTTATTGACAATGCCCTTCGTGCAAACTATATCATGCTGTTAGATATTGACTATGTGGTGAGTGAAGAGCAAGAAATTTTGATTGTGGACCAATTTACAGGTCGTACAATGGAAGGTCGCCGGTATTCAGACGGACTTCACCAAGCAATTGAAGCCAAAGAAGGTGTGCCAATTCAGGATGAAACGAAGACTTCGGCTTCTATCACTTATCAAAATCTATTCCGTATGTACAAGAAATTGTCAGGAATGACAGGGACAGCTAAGACAGAAGAGGAAGAATTCCGCGAAACCTATAATATTCGGGTTATTCCGATTCCGACAAATCGTCCAGTAGCTCGTATTGACCATCCAGATCTTCTTTATCCAAGTATTGAGTCTAAATTTAAAGCGGTTGTTGAGGACGTGAAAGCTCGTCATGAAAAAGGACAACCTGTTCTTGTAGGAACAGTCGCAGTTGAAACAAGTGATTATATTTCTAAGAAACTAGTAGAAGCTGGTATTCCGCATGAAGTATTGAATGCGAAGAATCACTATAAAGAAGCGCAAATCATCATGAATGCCGGGCAACGTGGCGCGGTAACGATTGCAACCAATATGGCTGGTCGTGGTACAGATATTAAGCTTGGTGAAGGGGTTCGTGAACTTGGTGGACTTTGCGTTATTGGTACAGAACGACATGAAAGCCGTCGTATTGATAATCAGCTTCGTGGTCGTTCAGGTCGTCAGGGAGATCCAGGGGAATCGCAATTTTATCTGTCACTTGAAGATGAGCTCATGCGTCGTTTTGGATCGGAACGGATTAAAGCTGTTTTGGATCGCATGAACCTCAGCGAAGAAGAGTCTGTCATCAAATCTCGTATGCTGACGCGTCAAGTAGAAGGAGCTCAAAAGCGTGTTGAAGGGAACAACTATGATACACGTAAACAAGTCCTTCAATATGATGATGTTATGCGGGAGCAACGTGAAATTATCTATGCGCAGCGTTATGATGTCATTACGGCTGATCGTGATTTGGCACCGGAAATTCATGCCATGATGAAGCGAACAATCAACCGTTTTGTGGATGGCAACAGTCGTGCAGAACAAGATGAAAAATTAGAAGCAATTGTTAATTTTGCAAAATACAATCTTGTTCCAGAAGAATCTATTGAAATCGCAGATTTAGAAGGCTTGTCTGATGAAGATATCAAGGCTGATTTATACAAACGTGCCTTGGAGGTTTACGATAGTCAAGTGGCGAAACTTCGCAATGAGGATTCCGTCAGAGAATTCCAAAAAGTTCTAATTTTGCGCGTCGTGGATAGCAAATGGACTGATCACATTGATGCTTTGGATCAACTTCGGAACGCAGTTGGACTTCGTGGTTATGCTCAAAATAACCCAGTCGTTGAATATCAAGCTGAAAGTTTCCGTATGTTTAATGATATGATTGGTTCGATCGAATTTGATGTGACGCGTTTGATGATGAAGGCTCAAATTCACGAGCAAGAACGTCCACGTACGGAGCATCATATCAGCACAACAGCGACACGCAATATTTCAGCACAAAAATCAGTCTTACCGAGCAATATTGATTTGACAAAAGTGAAGCGCAATGACTTGTGTCCATGTGGTTCTGGTAAGAAATTTAAAAATTGTCATGGACGCCACAGATAAGTAGTGTAAAGAGGGGGAGATTATGACATTTAAGGCAACTAGCGAGCCAATTGATGTAGCAAAGGTTCGTAATTTATCAAAGTTAGAAGGAGAGGCTTTAGCTAAAAAAAAGGCACGAGATCGTGAGTTAAATGCCATTATCCGTGGAGAAGATGACCGCATTCTGTTGGTCATTGGTCCGTGTTCTTCTGATAATGAAGCGGCTGTTCTAGAATATGCAAAGCGCCTATCTGCCCTCCAAGAAGAGGTGAAAGACCGTATTTTCATGGTTATGCGCGTGTATACAGCTAAGCCTCGCACCAATGGCGATGGTTATAAAGGATTGATTCATCAACCGAATGCTAAGGCTGCTCCAAGCTTAATTAATGGGATTAAGGCTGTTCGGAATTTACATTATCGTGTCATTACGGAGACGGGAATGACGACAGCTGATGAAATGCTCTATCCAGAAAATCTTCCGTTGGTAGATGATTTGATTTCTTATATGGCTGTTGGGGCGCGTTCTGTGGAAGATCAGCAACACCGTTTTGTCGCTAGTGGGGCTGATGTTGCGACCGGTTTGAAAAATCCTACATCTGGCAATCTCAATGTCATGTTTAACGGGATTTACGCAGCGCAAAACAAGCAAAGTTTCTTGTTTGCTGGTAAGGAAGTAGAAACTTCAGGAAATCCTTTGGCACACGCTATTCTGCGTGGTGGACTTGACGAGTATGGAAAAAACATTCCAAACTATTACTATGATAATTTGCTGGATACGATTGACCAATATGAAAAAATGGGCTTGGAAAATCCTTTTATCATCATTGATACCAATCATGATAACTCTGGTAAACAGTATTTAGAGCAGGTGCGGATTGTTCGTCAAACCTTAATCAATCGTGACTGGAATGAAAAAATCAAAAAAATTGTACGTGGCTTTATGATTGAGTCTTACTTAGAAGACGGTCGTCAAAATGAGCCTGAAGTGTTTGGGAAATCTATTACAGATCCTTGTTTGGGTTGGGATAATACAGTCAGACTGGTCAAGGAAATTTATACTACCCTATCTAAAAATGAAAAATAAAAAGGTTGGGAGTGAATCTCTAAAATCTGATAACATCAGCGCATTGAGTTTTATTTTAGAAAGTAACCGAGTCTGGCACACTTTTGTCCCAGCCTCTTTTTAAAAAGATGATTAAAGGACACGGAATTGATATAGAAGAAATTTCCTCTATTCAAAAAGTTTATGAAAAAAATGCTCGTTTCGCCAAGAAAGTTTTGACTGTTGCAGAATTTGCACGGTTTGAAGAACTTTCTGGTAGGCGAAAAATGGAATATTTGGCAGGACGTTGGTCTGCTAAAGAGGCTTTTTCTAAAGCATGGGGGACTGGAATTGGTTGTGTCACTTTTCAGGATTTAGAAATTTTAAACAATGAAAAGGGAGCGCCTATTTTTACTAAGTCGCCTTTTTCTGGCAAGGTCTGGGTGTCGCTCAGCCATGCAGGTAATATTGTTACAGCTAGTGTTATTTTGGAGGAACATCATGAAAACGAGTAATCATCGACCTACTAAGGCTGTTGTGGATTTAGCTGCTATCCGCTTTAATATTAAACAAATTGCAGCGCATATTCCAAACAATGTAGAAAAATGGGCTGTTGTCAAGGCAGATGCCTATGGTCACGGTGCAGTTGCTGTTACGCAATCTATTGATCCAATTGTGGATGGCTTTTGTGTTTCCAATATTGATGAAGCTGTAGAGTTGCGTAATGCCGGCATTACGAAAAAAATTTTGGTATTAGGAGTGTCAGATGTTCATGCTGTTTCATTGGCAATTGAACGCAAAGTGACCTGTACCGTTGCTAGTTTAGAATGGATTGATTTGCTGCTACAGTCAAATATAGATGTAGCTGGTTTGGCTGTTCACATAAAAATTGATTCTGGGATGGGACGGATTGGTTTTCGAGATAGTCAAGATGCTCAAGAAGCCATTCATCGTTTGGAAAAAGCAGGTGCTCAGGTAGAAGGCATCTTCACCCATTTTGCAACAGCTGATGAAGCAGATACGCATAAGTTTGAAGCACAGTTGGCACGTTTTAAAGAAATTTTAGGGCAATTAGAAATCGTTCCACCGATTGTTCACGCTAGTAATTCTGCAACGACCCTTTGGCATACAGATACTGTGATGAATGCGGTGCGTCTGGGTGATATTATCTATGGTCTCAATCCTAGCGGTCGTACCTTGCAGCTTCCTTACGAAATGAGGCCGGCTCTTTCTCTGGTGTCGGAATTGGTTCATGTCAAGCAGCTGGAAGCAGGGGCAGATGTGGGTTATGGAGCTACTTACACTAGCGATAGCCCACAGTTCATTGGGACGATTCCATTAGGCTATGCTGACGGTTGGACGCGAGATATGCAAGGGTTTGATGTTCTAATTGACGGGCAACCTTGTCCTATTGTTGGGCGTGTGTCTATGGATCAGATTACCGTTCGTTTACCTCAGTCTTATCCTATTGGTACACCAGTTGTTCTTATCGGAGAAAGTGGCAAAGAATCCATTTCTGCAACAGATGTGGCAGAAAAACGAGGAACAATCAACTATGAGATAGTTTGCTTGATTAGTGATCGTGTACCTAGAGTTTATAAAAATTGATTGAAACTAAAAAGCAGTTGGAAAAATCTAGAAAGCTATTTTCAGCATGGTTGTTCCAATCTGCTTTTACAAACTCTTGAAAAACAGAACTGAAAGAGGAATTATGAATTTACACCAACCTTTAACGGTTCTGCCGGGTGTGGGGCCGAAATCTGCTGAAAAATTTACTAAGCTGGGAATTGAAAGCCTGCAAGATTTGCTGCTCTATTTTCCATTTCGCTATGAAGATTTTAAAAGTAAGAATGTGTTAGAACTGGAAGATGGTGAAAAGGCAGTTATTTCAGGGGTGGTGACTACACCAGCAAATGTCCAGTACTATGGCTACAAGCGCAATCGCCTGCGTTTTACCATAAAGCAGGATGAAATGGTACTTGCAGTCAACTTCTTTAACCAACCTTATCTAGCAGACAAGGTGGAGGTTGGCTCAACCATTGCTATTTTCGGAAAATGGGATAAGGCAAAAGCTAGTTTGACCGGGATGAAAATTCTAGCACAAGTAGAAGATGATTTGCAGCCAGTTTATCGAGTAGCTCAAGGGATTAGTCAAGCCAGTTTGGTCAAGGTCATTAAGACAGCCTTTGACCAAGGGTTGGAATTGCTCTTGGAGGAAAATTTGCCCCAAGTGTTGTTAGAACGCTATCAGTTGCTAGGACGGAATCAGGCTGTGCGAGCAATGCATTTTCCAAGGGATTGGGCAGAGTACAAGCAGGCTTTGCGTCGGATCAAGTTTGAAGAGCTTTTTTACTTTCAAATGCAATTGCAAGTTCTCAAATGTGAAACAAAAGATGTTAGTCAGGGCTTAATTATTCCTTGGCGGGCAGATTTGCTAGAAAAGAAAAAAGCTACTCTACCTTTTGAGTTAACGGCTGCTCAAGAGCGCAGTCTAAACGAGATTTTACAGGATATGAAATCGCCAGCTCACATGAACAGGCTCTTGCAGGGAGATGTCGGAAGCGGAAAGACGGTGGTTGCAGGTTTAGCTATGTATACTACTTATACAGCTGGTTTGCAGTCTGCTCTCATGGTGCCAACGGAAATCTTGGCAGAGCAGCACTTTGATAGCTTGAGCCAACTTTTTCCTGAACTGCGGATAATTCTGTTGACAGGGGGAATGAAGCCAGCAGAACGCAGACAGGCACTAGAAGCTATTGAGGATGGTCAGGTGGATATGATCGTCGGCACTCATGCTTTGATTCAAGAAGGCGTGACATATCATCGGCTCGGTCTGGTGATTATTGATGAACAGCACCGTTTTGGAGTGGGACAGAGACGAATTTTGCGGGAAAAAGGAAATAATCCTGATGTGCTCATGATGACTGCAACGCCCATTCCTAGGACGCTTGCTATTACTGCTTTTGGTGATATGGATGTGTCCATTATTGACCAAATGCCAGCTGGGCGTAAGCCGATTATCACCCGTTGGGTCAAGCATGAGCAGCTGGAAGTAGTTCTGGATTGGTTGAGGAAAGAGCTGCAACGAGGTGCTCAGGTCTATGTCATCTCTCCTTTGATTGAGGAGTCGGAAGCTCTGGATCTGAAAAATGCGATTGTTTTGGAAGAGGAATTAAAGGCTTATTTCGGTGACAAAGCACAAGTAGCTCTGCTACATGGTAAAATGAAGAGCGAAGAAAAAGATACCATTATGCAGGATTTTAAGGAAGGGAAAACGGACATTCTGGTTTCCACGACTGTTATTGAAGTCGGTGTCAATGTGCCCAATGCTACGGTCATGCTAATCATGGATGCGGACCGATTTGGGCTCAGCCAGCTTCATCAGTTACGTGGTCGAGTAGGACGTGGAGATAAACAGTCTTATGCGGTTCTTGTAGCCAATCCTAAGACAGAATCTGGCAAGAAACGCATGAAAATCATGACGGAAACGACTGACGGTTTTGTCTTAGCTGAGGAAGATTTGAAAATGCGTGGTTCTGGTGAAATCTTCGGCACTCGTCAGTCCGGTTTGCCGGAATTTCAGGTGGCAGATATTGTAGAGGATTATCCAATTTTAGAGGAGGCCAGAAAAGTCGCCAGTCAAATTGTGTCCACTCCTGATTGGCGAACGAATGCAGATTGGCATATTGTAGCGCTTCATTTGGACAAGCAGGACTACTTGGATTGATTTTAGTTTATCATCATATATAAACCAAAAAACTTCACCATTTGGATGAAGTTTTTTAAATTAAGTTTTCTGAAAGAAATCTATAAGCCTACTTTAAGCTTTTCGGGCTATACTAAATTCATCAAAAAGAAAGAGGTAAGTCCAATGACAGTAAACATTAAAGTACATTATAACAAAACATTCAAAAAATCAGTAAAGGAATCAGAAATGTATGGTAAATAACTAAAAAACAAAAGAGCTAAAAAACTTTTTTTCATAAATCTCCTAAACATAAAATATCCTAAGAAGCTTCGAATCACTCGAGGCTTTTTATCTATGTAAGAACCTAGCCTTCCATATAGTCTTTTAATTCTTGCCCTTGAAGTCCAGCATTCAGGGCGATTAGCAGCTTGATACGAGCTTTAGGAGCATTGAGCTCTTTGACAAACATAATGCCTGATTCGTGTAACTTCACGCCACCCCCTTCATAAGCGTAAACTGGCTCTGCAATGCCGTTAAAGCAACGTGATACAAGTGCAATTGGCAGCCCAGAATTCGCAAGTTGACTGAGCTTTTGGGCAACTTCTTGTGGCAGATTTCCAGCGCCAAAGGCTTCAACGATGAGACCGTCTATCTTTTCCAAGTCTAGCATATCAAGCAGTTCAGTTTTCATTCCAGCATAGGCTGGGATAATGGGAACCAAACCAGAGATTTTATCTAAATGAAAACGAACGCGTGGTTCAGCTGTTTTGAAATAGAGGATTTCTTGCTTCATAATCAGTCCAAGTGGTCCATGAGTTGGTGTTTGAAAAGTGCTGACATTGGTCGTATGCGTTTTTGTCACGTATTTGGCAGCATGGATTTCATCATTCATAACCACCAGAACGCCTTTTCCGCGTGCTTTGTCATCACTTGCTACACGAAGTGCAGATAAGTAATTGTAAACTCCGTCACTTCCCAGTTCATTAGAGCTTCGCATAGCACCAGTTAAGACGACAGGAATATCTGGAAGTTCCATGGTATCCAAAAAATAAGCTGTTTCTTCCAGAGTGTCCGTTCCATGAGTAATGACAACCCCGTCAAAATGCTTCCCATCTGTCTTGATTTTTTGATACAATTGCAGCATGTGCTGTGGTGTTATGTGAGGGCTAGGAATATTGAAAACATCAAGAGCCGTCACTTGAATGCCTTCTAGAGGAACTGCAACATGGTTCATGGGATTGTGTTCGTTTGTGATGACTTTTCCAGTAGTGTCCGCCTGCATGGAAATAGTACCGCCAGTATGTAAAACTAAAATTCTTTTGGTCATAAGTGAGCTTCTCCTGAATCTATGCTATAATTATTGTATCATAAAAGAAAGAGATGAGAAATGAATGGAAATCAAAGCAGTCTTTTTTGATATTGATGGGACGTTAGTAAATGATAGTCGAACGGTCTTGAAATCCACAGAACAAGCAATTCATAGTTTAAAACAGCAAGGTATTTTAGTTGGTTTAGCGACAGGTCGGGGTCCATTTTTTGTCCAATCTTTTATGGAGCAGTTGGATTTGGACTTTGCAGTAACCTATAATGGACAATATATTTTTTCAAAAGATAAAGTCATTTCTGCGAAGCCAATTGATAAAACCAGTTTGCGTCACCTGATTCAGTATGCTCGCCAGCATAAAATAGAAATCTCATTTGGGACAAAATCAGGAATGGTTGGTTCAAAAATCATGAGCTTTGGCATGAGCAAGTTTTCTCAATGGACCAGTCGTTTTGTTCCGAAGAAGATGACACATTTGGTCAATAAAAGTTTCAATAATGTAATCAGCAAGGCACTTCCTCAACAGCAGGATGATTTATTGAAATCCATTCAAGAGCCGATTTATCAAGTACTGATGCTGGCAACACCAAAAGAAACACAAACTATCGAAGCGGATTTTCCAGATTTAAAGTTTACTCGTAGCAGTCCTTTCGCAGCTGATATCGTCAATCAAGGAATGTCAAAGTTAGAAGGAATTAAGCTGGTCGGAAAAGAATACGGTTTTGACATCAATCAAGTCATGGCTTTTGGTGATTCTGATAATGATGTTGAGATGTTAGCGGGCGTTGGTATGTCTATTGCCATGGGAAATGGAACCAGTCGAGTGAAAGAAGTTGCAAAACACACTACTAGCAGTAATAGTCAGGACGGGATTCATAAGGCTTTGGAGCATTTTGGTATTTTGGCGAGTGAAAAAGTCTTTGTCAGTAGCGACCACCACTTTAATAAGGTCAAAGAATTTCATGGGATAATGGATGAATGCACGCAGGAAGAGCCCATCCTGTGGACAACAGAGGGTGCTCGTCATCGTGCAGGCTTCAAGGTAGAAGAATTAGTGGAATTTTTGTGGGCAGCTAGTCCTTCTGAAGAGGTCTTTGAACAGTCTGTTCAATCTTTGCACGAAGCTGTGGACAAAGCTGCTGAAAAAGTCAAAAAGAAGAGCAAAGCAGAGATGTCCTTAGTTGGGCAAGTAGATGCACTGATTGATATGTTGTATTTTACCTATGGCAGTTTTGTGTTAATGGGAGTGGATCCAGAATACTTGTTTGAGATTGTCCACCGAGCCAATATGGGTAAACTCTTTCCAGATGGCAAAGCGCATTTTGACCCTATCACTCATAAAATCTTAAAACCAGATGATTGGGAAGAAAATTATGCCCCAGAGCCAGCTATTAAAAAAGAGCTTGAACGTCAAATTCAAGCCTATCAACGAAATTGCACGAAAAATGTAGAATGAAAAAGAAGAGAGCTTGGTTTGTGCCAATCTCTCTTTAACTTTGGATTATAATGTTTTTTCTTTATCGCGGACGACCAGTAAATCAACTTTTGCATGGCGCAAGATGTATTCAGATGAAGAGCCGACTAGTAACCGTTCAAAGGCATTGAGCCCAGTAGCACCGACCATGATGAGGTCAACTTTTTGTTCTTCTGGAATATCTGTTGCAAGAAGGGTTTTCGGGTTTCCCATTTCAACAATTGTGACAACATTTGCCACGCCGGCTTCTTTGGCTTTTTCAGCATATTGATCCATGAGTTTCTTTGCATCTTCTTGCAATTCTTCATAGACTTCTGCATCAAATGTAGAAACGCTTTGCAAGGCACGTGTATCAATTACATGGGCAATCGTTAGGCGTGAATTATTTCTCAGCGCCACATTTACGCCCTTTTCAAAAGCAAGCTCAGCTTCGTGAGAACCGTCAACAGCGACCATAATGTTTTGATATCTTTGTAGCATAGGAATACCTCCATTCTTTCTTTAGTTATATTGTAACCCTTTACATGAAAAAAGTAAAGTATTTTCAAGCAGACTTTACAAGAAGTTTTTTAGATTTTTTAGAAAAATTGCGTTATAATAAATTGACTCTTTTGAAATGAGGAAAAATTCGATGAAAGAATTTAATAAATCAACAAAATTAGAACATGTGGCTTATGATATTCGTGGTCCCGTCTTAGAAGAAGCCATGCGGATGCGTGCAAACGGTGAGAAAATCCTCCGTTTAAACACGGGAAACCCAGCTGAGTTTGGTTTTACCGCACCAGATGAGGTGATTCATGACTTGATTATGAATGCGCGTGATAGCGAGGGATATTCGGACTCGAAAGGGATTTTTTCTGCTCGAAAAGCTATTATGCAATATTGTCAATTGAAAAATATTCCTAATGTTGATATTGAAGATGTTTACCTTGGAAATGGGGTTAGCGAACTGATTGTTATGTCTATGCAAGGTTTGCTGGATAATGGTGACGAGGTGCTGGTGCCGATGCCTGATTATCCGCTTTGGACGGCAGCGGTCAGTTTAGCTGGGGGAAATGCAGTTCATTATCTTTGTGATGAAGCGGCAGATTGGTATCCGGATATTGATGATATCAAATCAAAAATTACCTCTAATACAAAGGCTATTGTCGTTATCAACCCAAACAATCCGACAGGAGCTTTGTATCCAAAAGAGGTGTTGGAAGAGCTTGTTGAAGTTGCGCGGCAAAACAATTTGATTATTTTTGCAGATGAGATTTATGACCGTTTAGTGATGGACGGTGAGAAACATACGGCTATCGCAAGTTTGGCTCCTGACCTTTTTTGTGTCAGCATGAACGGCTTGTCTAAATCACATCGTATTGCTGGTTTTCGTGTCGGATGGATGGTACTGTCTGGTCCTAAATATCACGTAAAAGATTATATTGAAGGCCTGAATATGCTATCCAATATGCGTTTGTGCTCAAATGTCTTATCTCAGCATGTGGTACAAACATCGCTTGGAGGCTACCAATCAGTCGATGAATTGTTGCTTCCTGGTGGTCGCATTTATGAGCAACGGAATTTTATTTACAAGGCTATCAATGAAATTCCGGGTTTGTCGGCAACCAAACCTAAAGCGGGGCTTTATATTTTCCCTAAAATTGATAGGGAAATGTATCGAGTAGATGACGATGAGCAATTCGTGCTGGATTTCTTAAAGCAAGAAAAGATTTTACTGGTGCATGGACGAGGTTTTAACTGGAAAGACCCAGATCATTTTCGTATTGTTTATCTGCCTCGTGTAGATGAGTTAGCACAAATCCAAGAGAAGATGACTCGTTTCTTAAGGCAATATCGGAGATAATAGAAAGCGAGACAGACTCGCACGATTGCTGACGCATTCACCTACTGCATCGTCAATTTATTACACAGTGTGCTATGAAGCTGGAGACTTTCGTCCCAGCTTTTTGTGCTAATATGGAGGAGTGAGAAGGCTAGCCAAGCTAATTGCACACAATTGTATCTCAATAAACAATTTTCAGATAATTGTTGAAGATTAAAGCGCTTTATGATATAATCAATAAGATTATATGCGAGGTAAATTATGGCAAACTTATTAGCAAAAACACGAAAAATTACATCTATTTTGCGTCGTTCAGATGAGCGATTACAGGATGAATTACCTTACAATGCAATTACCCAGCAGCTAGCTGAAATTATGGATTGCAATGCTTGTATTGTAAACAGCAAGGGGCGTCTTTTGGGGTATTTCATGCGCTACAAGACGAACAATGACCGTGTGGAAGCATTTTATCAAACGAAAATCTTCCCAGAAGAATATGTTCGCACAGCGAATTTAATGTATGACACAGAAGCCAATCTTCCTGTCAATCATGATTTGTCAATTTTTCCAGTTGAAACCAAAGATGAATTTCCAGACGGCTTGACGACGATTTCGCCTATTCATGTTTCAGGGATTCGCTTAGGAACTTTGATTGTTTGGCGCAATGATAAAGAATTTGATGATGATGATTTGATTTTGGTTGAAATTGCAAGTACAGTGGTTGGTATTCAGTTGCTCAACTTCCAACGAGAAGAAGATGAAAAAAATATTCGTCGCAGAGCAGCGGTAACCATGGCTGTAAATACTTTGTCTTATTCAGAATTACGAGCTGTTTCAGCTATTTTAGGTGAATTAAATGGCAATGAAGGTCAATTGACAGCATCGGTCATTGCGGATCGTATTGGCATTACTCGCTCGGTAATTGTCAATGCTCTGCGTAAACTAGAGAGTGCAGGCATTATTGAAAGTCGTTCTTTAGGAATGAAAGGAACCTATCTTAAAGTCCTTATTCCCGATGTCTTTGAAGAGATTAAAAAGAGAGATTACTGATGACAAAAGCATTGATTTCGATTGATTATACGGTGGATTTTGTGGCAGATGATGGCAAACTGACAGCTGGAGCACCGGCTCAGGCGATTTCTAAAACTATCGCACAGGTAACAAAGACTGCTTTTGATCGAGGCGATTATATCTTTTTTGCCATTGATGCCCATGATGAAGGGGATATTTTTCACCCAGAGAGTAAACTCTTTCCACCACATAACATCAAAGGCACTAGTGGACGTAACCTTTATGGACTATTAGCTGATTTCTATCAGGAGCATAAAGCAGATTCTCGCGTCCTTTGGATGGACAAACGACATTATTCTGCTTTTTCAGGAACAGATTTGGATATTCGCCTGCGAGAAAGAAAAGTAGACACGGTGATTTTAACTGGTGTTCTGACGGATATTTGCGTTCTCCACACAGCTATTGATGCCTATAATTTAGGGTATCAAATTGAGGTGGTAGAGTCTGCTGTGGCTTCTCTTTCGGAGGAAAATCATAAATTTGCACTAAACCACTTGCAAAATGTTTTAGGTTCGACTATAATAGATAACAATTTAAAAGTAAAAAAGCAGTAGAGTAGGCTTGTTGACTTGAACAGAGAGTGCTGAAAGCTGAGAGCAGCGCCAAGAAAGCAAAATCCGAAGAACATACTGTCAATGATAAAATGGTTTTTTCTATGCTATTAATGGCAAAGGATGATATTGTCTAAAACTATTATATCATTGCAAGAAATTTGTGTGAATCAAAGCACAAACGTCTGCTCACGTTACGAGCTAGAGGTTGCAATGCAACGAATAACAGTGGTACCACGGCTTTCGTCTGTTTATACAGACGTAAGCCGTTTTTCCATAGTTCTTAATGCTTTAGCGTTTATAGCCGTGGATATAGATTAGGCAGTAAGGTCGATGTTCCTTATAATTCTTAGTACTTAGAGAAGCGGATGCAATTTTGTCAGTTGGACAAAAGCTGTAAACAAAAAATGCTTCCTACTTTTAGTATCTAGAGCTACGGGCGTAGATTTCTATAAGTAATTTGCGGCAAATGGTTAATTTGAAAATGAATTTAGAAAGAGATAGAGAATATGAAAGAAGTTTTTATTGGAAACTACGGTTTGGAACAAGTTGGTCAGAAAATGACAGCGACTGGGTGGGTTGCAAATATCCGAAATCATGGGAAATTGGCTTTTATAGAGCTACGAGACCGAGAAGGACTGCTTCAAGTTTTTGTCGCAGGTGATAGTCCGGCTTTTACTGAAATTGAACATCTACATAAAGAAGATGTGATTTCTGTTACAGGAGAAGTTGTCAAGCGAGAAGCCCGCTTTGTCAACAAAGCAATCAAGTCAGGGCAAGTCGAGTTACGAGCAGAGAAAATTCAAATCCTTGCAAGCAGTAAGCCTCTTCCTTTTGAACTTGATCAGCACGCTCATACAGGAGAAGAGTTGCGGCAGAAGTACCGCTATCTGGATTTGCGTCGGGGTAAGATGACAGAAAACCTCAAACTTCGTCACCAAGTAACCAGCACAATTCGTGACTACTTGAACGGTAAGGATTTTCTGGAAGTGGAGACACCTTATTTGACGAAATCCACACCAGAAGGAGCCAGAGATTTTTTGGTTCCTAGTCGAGTTTTTAAAAATCAATTTTATGCTTTACCTCAAAGCCCGCAAATGTTGAAGCAACTTTTAATGGGAGCTGGTCTGGAACGTTATTATCAAGTTGTTCGCTGCTTTCGAGATGAGGATCTACGGGGAGACCGTCAGCCTGAATTTACTCAGGTGGATTTAGAGTTGAGTTTTGCAAGCGAAGAAGAAATCCAAGCTCTGGTTGAAGCTATGCTCAAAGCGGTTGTTAAGAAAACTCATGGTTTGGAGCTGACAGAAGCTTTTCCGACTATCAGTTATGAGGAAGCCATGAACCGCTTTGGTACAGATAAGCCGGATACGCGATTTGGTTTGGAATTAAAAAATCTGACCAATCTCTGTCAGGATAATCCCTCTCTTTTGCTGAAGCAGGCTTTTGCTCGTCATGAAGAATTATGGGGCATTTGTGTTCCAAATGCTGCGGATTCTTTCACGAAGAAGCAGCTCAGTCATTTCTATCAAGAAATGAAAGAATTTGGAGCTAGTAGGTTTACTAGTCTTAAGGTGGAAGCAGGTGAACTTCAAGGGGATTTGGCTTCGACTTTTGAAGCAGAATCAGTTGCCTTCATAGACCGATTTGAAGCGCAAGACGGTGATTTGCTCTTACTGGTCATCGCCAAGAGAAGACAAGCCCAAGAAGCTCTAGGGCACTTGCGATTGGAGATTGCCAAACAATTAGACTTAATCGATCAGAGTCGACTGGACTTCCTTTGGGTGCTGGATTGGCCTTTGCTAGAGTGGAATGAGGAGCAAGAACGCTATCAAGCCATGCACCACCCATTCACCCAAGGAATTTTTGAAAATGAGAAAGAAGATTTAGCTTCAATCAAAAGTCATGCCTATGATATTGTCCTTAATGGCTATGAAATTGGAGGCGGTAGTTTACGAATCCATGATCGAAAGAGTCAAGAAGCCATGTTTGAACTCTTGGGCATGGAAAAAGAAGATTACGAGCGTGACTTTGGCTTTTTCTTAGAAGCGCTTGATTATGGTTTTCCGCCGCATGGTGGTCTAGCACTGGGCTTGGATCGACTGGTTATGATTTTAGCTGGTGAAGAAAATATCCGTCAGGTCATTGCCTTTCCTAAAAATGGAACTGGTTTTGATCCTATGCTAGAAAGTCCCAGTCAAGTAGATGCGAGTCAAGTGAAAGAACTTCATTTGGAATTGAAGAACTAAGCCTATTTGTGATAAAATAAGAAGATGATTGTTTTTCGGTTACACTGAAAAATAAAAGAAGAGAAAGGAAACAGAGATGAAAATTACTCAAGAGGAAGTAACGCATGTTGCTCACTTGTCAAAACTAGCTTTTTCACCTGAAGAAACGGCAGAATTTGCGACAACTTTGTCAAAAATTGTGGACATGGTGGAGTTGTTAAACGAAGTTGATACGACTGGTGTGCCTTTTACATCAAATGTTGCGGAAAATGTCAACTATATGCGTGAAGATGTAGCAGTTGCAGGTTGGAATCGAGAAGAACTTTTCCAAAATGTACCTGAAAAAGAGCGAGGCTATATCAAAGTGCCTGCTATTCTAGATGACGGAGGAGACGCCTAATGACTTTGAATCAAAAAACAATTGAAGAATTGCATAATCTCCTTGTCAAAAAGGAACTTTCCGCAGTTGAGCTGACGAAAGCTACTCTGGAAGGTATTAAGAGTCGAGAAAGTGCAGTTGATAGCTTTATTACGATTAGTGAAGAAGAAGCCTTGGCGCAAGCAGCAGCAGTAGACGCGAAGGGAATTGATGCGGATAATTTTATGAGCGGGATTCCACTGGCTGTTAAGGACAATATTTCTACTAAGGGGATTTTAACGACAGCTGCGTCAAAAATTCTTTACAATTATAAACCAATTTTTGATGCAACCAGTGTGGAAAAACTCCATGAGAAAGACATGATTGTCATTGGTAAGACCAATATGGACGAATTTGCCATGGGCGGCTCTAGTGAAAATTCTTATTTTAAGACTACGAAAAATGCTTGGGACGCTACAAAAGTTCCCGGTGGTTCATCTGGTGGTTCAGCAACAGCAGTTGCTTCTGGTCAGGTTCGCTTGTCTTTAGGTTCTGATACCGGTGGCTCTATCCGTCAGCCAGCTTCCTTTAACGGAGTGGTCGGACTGAAGCCAACTTATGGCCGTGTTTCTCGTTTTGGACTCATTGCTTTTGGGAGCTCGTTGGATCAAATTGGACCTTTTTCTCGGACGGTTAAAGAAAATGCTCAGCTTTTGGGCGTAATTGCAGGAAATGATAAAAAAGACTCAACCTCTTCTCAACGAACTGTTCCTGATTTCACTAGTAAGATTGGTCAAGATATTAAAGAATTGAAAATTGCTCTTCCGAAAGAATATATGGGCGACGGGATTGATGAAAAAGTCAAGGAACGCATTTTAGCGGCTGCCAAGCATCTGGAAAGTTTGGGAGCGATTGTTGAAGAAGTTAGCCTGCCCCACAGCAAATACGGGGTAGCAGTCTATTATATCATCGCTTCTTCTGAAGCCAGCTCTAACTTGCAACGTTTTGACGGGATTCGTTATGGCTATCGGGCAGATGAGATTGAAAACTTAGAAGATGTTTATGTCAAGTCTCGTAGCCAAGGTTTCGGTGAGGAAGTGAAGCGCCGAATTATGCTAGGAACGTTTAGTCTATCGTCTGGTTATTATGATGCTTATTTCAAGAAGGCGGGTCAAGTTCGGACACTCATTATGCAAGATTTTGCCAAAGTATTTGAAAAGTATGACTTGATTTTAGGACCAACTGCGCCGACGGTTGCTTACGACTTAGGAACTCAAAGTCACGATCCAGTAGCTATGTATTTGGCTGATCTTTTGACCATTCCGGTCAATTTAGCAGGGCTTCCTGGCATTTCCATTCCAGCAGGCTTTGCGGAAGGTCTGCCGGTTGGGCTGCAATTGATTGGAAATCATTTTGATGAAGAAACGATTTACCAAGTAGCAGCAGCTTTTGAAGCAACGACAGACTACCACAAGCAAAAACCAGTCATTTTTGGAGGTGAAAAATAATGAACTTTGAAACGATTATTGGACTAGAAGTCCACGTTGAATTAAAAACAAATTCAAAAATTTTCTCACCAGCACCGGCTCATTTTGGGGAAGATCCAAATACCAACACCAATATCATTGACTGGTCTTTCCCAGGTGTCCTGCCGGTGATGAACAAGGGAGTTATTGATTACGGTATTAAGGCTGCTCTGGCACTCAATATGGATATTCATCAAAAGATGCACTTTGATCGCAAGAATTATTTCTATCCAGACAATCCGAAAGCCTATCAAATCTCTCAATTTGACGAGCCGATTGGTTATAATGGCTGGATTGAAATCGAGCTAGAAGACGGGACGACTAAGAAAATTCGCATTGAGCGGGCTCATTTGGAAGAGGATGCTGGCAAGAATACCCATGGCAGCGACGGTTATTCTTATGTTGACCTCAATCGTCAAGGGGTGCCTTTGATTGAGATTGTTTCAGAAGCTGATATGCGCAGTCCAGACGAAGCTTACGCTTACTTAACAGCGCTCAAAGAAATTATCCAATACACGGGTATTTCCGATGTCAAGATGGAGGAAGGCTCCATGCGGGTGGATGCAAATATTTCTATCCGTCCTTATGGCCAAGAAGAGTTTGGAACCAAGACAGAATTGAAAAATCTTAATTCCTTCAATTTTGTTCGCAAGGGCTTGGCTTTTGAGGAAAAACGTCAGGCTGAGATTTTGCGTAGCGGTGGTCAGATTCGTCAAGAAACTCGCCGTTACGATGAAGCAACAGGTGAAACTCTTTTGATGCGGGTCAAGGAAGGTTCAGCTGATTATCGTTATTTCCCAGAGCCAGATTTACCAAACTTTGAGATTGATGACAGCCGGATTGAGGCGGTGCGTTCAGATTTACCAGCCTTTCCAAAAGAACGTCGGGCTAAGTACAAGGCAGATTTTGGATTGTCAGACTATGATGCTAAACAATTAACAGCGACGAAGAACATCTCAGATTTCTTTGAAGCTGCGGTGGCAGCAGGCGGAGACGCAAAATCTGTGTCAAACTGGCTCCAAGGTGAGGTCGCTCAGTACCTCAATGCAGAAGGTGAAACCATTGAAGAAATCGGTTTGACACCAGTCAATTTGACTGAAATGTTGAGTTTGGTGGCAGATGGTACGATTTCCTCTAAAATTGCCAAAAAAGTCTTTGTTCATTTGGCGAAAAATGGTGGTTCAGCCAAGGAATACGTTGAAAAAGCTGGCTTGGTGCAAATTTCTGATCCAGCACAACTATTGCCAATCATTCAGGACGTTTTTGCTAACAATGAAAAAGCTCTCAACGACTACAAGGGCGGCAACAAAAATGCAGCCAAGTCCTTGATTGGTCAGCTCATGAAAGCGACTAAAGGTCAAGCCAATCCACAAGTAGCTCAAAAACTACTTAATGAGGAATTGGCGAAGTTGTAAAATCTAAAAAAATCAGTCGTTTCGGCTGATTTTTTTGCTATAATCATAGAATGGAAAAGTTTGGGGGTAAGATATGTCAAAAATAGCAAAAGGCACCATTTTAACCTTAGTCGCAGGAATTGCATGGGGATTATCTGGAACGAGCGGACAATACTTGATGGCGCATGGATTTTCGGTTTTAGTTTTAACAAATGTCCGACTTCTAATCGCAGGGGCTTTGTTGGTATTGTATATGGTGCTAACTAATCGTAGAAAATTGATTGAGATGATAAAAGACCCAAAGGCGATGATGCCTTTGGCACTGTTTGCTTTATTAGGATTGTTGCTTAATCAATTTGCTTATTTAAAGTCTATTTATGAAAGCAATGCAGGAACGGCTACTGTTTTACAATATGTCTGTCCGGTGGGAATCCTTGCTTACACTTGTCTCAAAGACCGTGTTGCACCTACTGTGACAGAAGTATTGTCTATGATATTAGCGGTTGGTGGAACCTTTTTGATTGCCACCCATGGACAACTCAATCAGTTATCTGTCACACCTGCAGGACTGTTCTGGGGGCTGTTTGCCGCATTCACTTACGCTTTGTATATTCTTATTCCGATTCAGCTGATAAAGACATGGGGTAGTATTCCGGTGATTGGAGTGGGCATGATGCTAGCAGGCATTGTCTTAACGCCATTTAGCGGTATTTTGCGTTTTCATTGGCAGTTGTCAATGAAAGTATATCTGGCTTTAGTGGGGATTATTTTAGTGGGGACAATCCTCGCCTATACACTGTTTCTCAAAGGAACCAGTTTAGTCGGGCCTGTGAAATCTAGCCTTCTAGCGGCTGTTGAGCCTATATCGGCTGTATTTTTCGCCTTTCTCATTATGCACGAGCAATTTTATCTCGTAGATTTTGCTGGTATGTTTATGATTTTATCAGCGGTCGCTTTGATTTCTATAAAAGATTTGATATTGGAAAAAAGAAAAGGGATCTTATAAAAAGACAGAGCTGTTTATTTCACTCTGCCTTTTATTTTGAAAATAATTGCCAAAAGAAATCAATAATATACGTCACACCGTAAGTATAAATAACCAGTGTGATTGGTTTGCATAATACAATAATTATCATATATTTTTTAAAAGTCATTTTCGTAAGGGCAGCCAGCATGCAGAGAAAGTCTGCTGGGCTGATAGGCCAAATCATCATAAAGATGAAAAAACGCTCAAAACGATTGTCCTCATCCAGCCAGCCAATGTATTTGTCATAGGTGCGTTTGCTGACGACAGATTGGACAAAAGCCGGACCGTAGGTACGCGCCAGATAAAAAATAATAGCACAGCCGATGACGATACCGACATAATTATAAATGGTACCAATGATATGACCATAAATGAAGACAGCAGCAACCGAAGTCAAAGCTCCAGGAATAATAGGAACAACTGTTTGTAGGATTTGCAGGAAAATAAAGAGTGGCGGTCCCCAAATGCCAGCTTGCTTAATAAAGGCTGACAGGGTTTCTTTGGATTGTAAAATGCCAGCATAATAGGCCCAGATACAGAAAATCACCGTACCAAGCGCTCCAATAATAGAAGACCAATTGATAAATTTTTGTAAAAAAGGGGAGACGGCAGCCATTTTCTTGCTCGTATTTGCCATAATGTCCTCCGTGTCAAATTCTCTATTTTAACTATAACATTTTTAAATAATTTTTGGCAAATTGTACATAAAATCGATGAAAAAATCTAGGGTGCGAAAACTCTTTTTTTATGTTAAAATAGGTAGAAGTATAATGTTTGGAGAGAAATGTGGCGATTGAAAATTACATGCCTGATTTTGCGATTGAGGCAGTTTATGATTTGACAGTTGAAAGTTTAAAAAAACACGGTATCAAGGCTGTTTTGGTGGATTTAGATAATACTCTTATCGCATGGAACAATCCCGATGGAACACCAGAAATGAAGCAGTGGCTCCATGATGTGCGCGATGCAGGGATTCGGATTATTGTGGTGTCCAATAACACTAAAAAACGAGTAAAACGAGCAGTTGAAAAGTTTGAAATTGACTATGTCTGTTGGTCTATGAAACCATTCACTTGGGGGATTGATCGGGCGCTGAAAGAATTTCATTTTGAGAAAAATGAAGTGGTCATGGTGGGAGATCAGCTCATGACTGATATTCGAGCTGCTCATAGAGCAGGAATTCGTTCGATTTTGGTCAAGCCACTGGTCGAGCATGATTCGTTAAAGACCCAGATTAACCGAGCTCGTGAGCGTCGTGTGTTGAAAAAAATCACTGAAAAATACGAACCGATTGAGTATAAAAAAGGAATTTAAACATGGAAGACATTCTTTGTATTGGGTGCGGAGCGCCGATTCAGACAAAATATAAGGATAGGCTTGGCTATACTCCTCAGTCAGCTTTGGAAAAGGGACTGGAGACGGGCGAATTGTATTGCCAGCGCTGTTTTCGTCTGCGCCACTACAACGAAATTACTGATGTGCAACTGACAGACGATGATTTTCTCAGACTTCTCCACGAAGTCGGCGACAGCAATGCTCTCGTAGTCAATGTAGTAGATATTTTTGATTTTAATGGTTCAGTCATTCCGGGTTTGCCACGTTTTGTGGCTGGTAATGATGTGCTGTTGGTCGGGAATAAAAAAGATATTCTTCCCAAGTCGGTCAAGACGAGCAAGGTTACACAGTGGCTGATGGAGCGGGCTCACGAGGAAGGACTGCGCCCTGTTGATGTAGTTTTGACTTCAGCTCAAAACAAGCAAGCGATTAAAGAATTGATTGAAAAGATTGAGCAATATCGAAAAGGTCGAGACGTTTATGTGGTCGGCGTGACCAATGTTGGTAAGTCCACACTTATCAATGCCATTATTCAGGAAATTACCGGGGATAAGGAAGTTATTACGACTTCACGATTTCCAGGGACGACACTGGATAAGATTGAAATTCCGCTGGCTGACGGCAGTCATATCTACGACACACCAGGGATTATCCACCGTCACCAAATGGCTCATTATCTGTCTGCTAAAAATCTCAAATATATCAGTCCGAAAAAGGAAATCAAGCCCAAAACTTACCAACTTAATCCTGAACAAACCCTCTTTTTAGGGGGCTTGGGGCGCTTTGATTTTGTGTCGGGTGACAAACAGGGTTTTACGGCTTATTTTGACAATGAGCTCAAATTGCATCGCACCAGGCTTGCGGGAGCGGGGGAGTTTTATGAAAAGCATGTTGGCTCTTTACTAACACCGCCCTCTAAAAAAGAAGTATCAGATTTTCCTCAGTTAGTCAAACATGAGTTGAAAATTGAAGCTAAAACAGATGTAGTTTTTTCAGGCTTGGGCTGGATTCGTGTGACAGGACCAGCAAAGATTGCAGCCTGGGCACCAGAGGAAGTAGCAGTGGTTACCCGCAAAGCCATTATCTAAGAGGAAATGGCTGTTAGAAAAATAAAGAGAAGATAAACGAAATAAGAAACAAAAGAGGAATCTATGTCATTAACATCAAAACAACGGGCTTTTTTAAATAGCCAAGCTCACAGTCTCAAACCCATCATTCAGATTGGCAAAAACGGTCTCAACGACCAGATTAAAACGAGTGTCCGTCAAGCTCTAGATGCTAGAGAATTGATTAAAGTAACTCTTCTACAAAATACAGATGAAAACATCCATGAGGTAGCAGAAATTCTCGAAGAGGAAATAGGTGTGGATATTGTTCAAAAAATTGGTCGTATTTTAATTCTCTACAAACAGTCTAGCAAAAAGGAAAACCGCAAAATTTCAGTAAAGGTAAAAGAAATTTAGAGGAAGCAGCCTATGGCAATTGAATTACTGACTCCCTTCACCAAGGTGAAGTTGGAACCAGAAGTAAAAGCAAAAAAAAGAAAGCAAGTTGGGATTTTAGGTGGAAACTTCAATCCAGTCCACAATGCCCATTTGGTCGTGGCTGATCAAGTTCGTCAGCAATTATGTTTAGATCAGGTCTTGCTGATGCCTGAGTATGAGCCACCACATGTTGATAGAAAATCAACGATTGATGAGAAGCACCGACTGAAAATGCTGGAGTTGGCAATTGAAGGCATTGAAGGTCTGGGAATTGAAACCATTGAGCTGGAGAGAAAAGGGATTAGTTACACCTATGATACGATGAAATTTTTGACGGAAAAACATCCAGATACAGATTATTATTTCATCATCGGAGCGGATATGGTAGATTACCTTCCCAAGTGGCATCGGATTGACGAATTAGTCGATTTGGTTCAATTTGTTGGGGTTCAGCGCCCCCGCTATAAAGCAGGAACATCTTATCCAGTTATCTGGGTAGATGTGCCGTTGATGGATATTTCTTCGAGTATGGTTCGAGCTTTTCTGGCTCAAGGTCGGACGCCGAATTTTCTCCTACCCAAGCCAGTTTTAGACTATATTAAGAAAGAAGGGCTTTACAATGGGATATGAAACTTATGTGGGAATTTCTCGTGAGCAACTTTTAGTCAAAATGCAGCAGCTTTTACCAGAGAAACGTTTTAAACATTGTCTGGGAGTGGAACAAGCAGCGATTGACTTGGCAGAGCGCTTCGGAGTAGATGTAGAAAAAGCTGGTTTGGCAGGTCTGCTCCATGATTATGCGAAAAAGCTCTCTGACGAAGAATTTCTGGCGCTGATTGATAAGTATGCTCTGAATCCAGCGTTGAAAGATTGGGGAAATAATGTCTGGCATGGCATGGTCGGCATTTATAAAATTCAGGAAGATTTAGGGTTGACAGATCCAGAAATTTTACGAGCTATTGAGATTCATACCGTAGGTTCTGCCCAAATGTCCGATTTAGATAAGGTGGTCTACGTAGCAGACTATATTGAGCCTAATCGGAACTTTCCAGGAGTGGAGCGGGCGCGTGAAATTGCTCACGTTTCGCTCAATCAAGCTGTGGCTTATGAAACGGCACATACAGTGGAACACTTGGCACACAAGGGCTTGCCTATCTTCCTACAAACTATTGAGACTTATAATGCGTATGTCGGCTTTATGAAAGATGATAAATGAAAACAGCTCTGTTAGTGATTGATATTCAAACAGCCTTGATAGAGGCTAAACCGTATGCTGTTGATAACTGCTTGTCTGTCTGGCAAAAAGCAATCGCCACTTGTCGTGAGAAAAACATTGAGGTGATTTACGTCCGCCACAATGACGACGAATTACTGACAGGAAGCCATGGCTGGGAAATTTACGGAGCTATTGCTCCAGAAGCTGACGAGAAAATCTTTGATAAGCATTATAATAGTGCTTTTAAAGAAACTCATTTACAGACTTATCTGGATAGCCAAGCTATTGAGCGGCTGATTATCATTGGCATGGCAACGAATTATTGCATTGATACGACTGTTAAGGTGGCGTTTGAATTTGGCTATAATTTGGCAGTTGTTAAAAATGGCACGACCACCTTTGCTGAAAGAGAAATTACAGCAGAACAATTAATGCAGCACTATGAAAACACTTGGAATGGACGTTTTGCCCAAGTGGCGGACTTAGAAGAAATTTTAAAAGAGGATTAAATGGATAAAAAAGAATTACTAGAATTGGTTGTCAAGGCAGCTGATGAAAAACGAGCAGAAGACATTACTGTGCTAGATTTGCACGAATTGACGACGATGACAGACTATTTTGTCATTGCCAGCTCTATGAACAGCCGTCAACTAGAGGCTATTGCTGATAATATTCGTGAGAAAGTCACAGAAGCAGGGCAATCAGCTAGCCATGTAGAAGGAGACTCTGCTGGAGGCTGGGTGCTTTTGGATCTAGGCGAGGTGGTTGTTCATATTTTTTCTGAGGAAATGCGGAATCACTACAACCTTGAAAAACTTTGGCATGAAGCAACAGGTGTTGATGTTGCTGCTTTGTTGGAAACAAATAAAGGGTAAGGCTGGGGAAATTCCTCGGCCTTTCAATGACTAGAAAGGACAAGTGCCGTTTCGGTGCGATTTAATGTATGACAACTTATGAAACCTTCGCATCAGTCTATGATGCTATTATGGATGATAATCTTTATGATAAATGGACCGATTTTTCGCTCCGCCATTTTCCAAAAAATAAGAAAAAGCTCTTAGAATTAGCTTGTGGAACAGGAATTCAATCCGTACGCTTTGCCAAAGCTGGCTTTGATGTGGCAGGACTTGATTTGAGTGACGAGATGCTTGAAATCGCTCGTAAACGTGCCAAAGAAGCAGGTGAAGCCATGGAATTCAAACAGGGGAACATGCTTGATTTATCGCATGCTGGGAAATACGACTTGGTGACTTGTTACTCTGATTCAATTTGCTACATGGCCGATGAAGTTGAAGTCGGTGATGTCTTTCAGCAAGTTTACAACTGCTTGAATGAAGGTGGCGTTTTCATCTTTGACGTGCACTCAACTTACCAAACTGATACCGTTTTTCCTGGTTATTCTTACCATGAAAATGCTGATGAATTTGCCATGGTTTGGGATACATACGCCGATGAGGCGCCCCATTCAGTTGTGCATGAGTTGACCTTCTTCTTGCAAGACGAAGACGGGCGCTTCACACGTTACGACGAAGTCCACGAAGAACGCACGTACGAAATTCTGACCTATGATATTTTACTAGAACAAGCTGGATTTAAAACTGTTAAGGTCTATGCAGATTTTGAAGACCAAGCACCAATAGAAACAAGCAAGCGTTGGTTCTTTGTGTGTGAGAAGTAGGGGGAAAGAAAGCTTCTCGAAAATGGTGGGCTTTTTCTTTTGTGATTAGTTTGCTGTGGTATAATAGAAGTATTAAGTTGAAGTAGGTATTCTCTGAATTAATTTCTATAATTATTAGCGAATTGTTGGTTGTGCACGAGTGAAAGGAATCTAGCGATGCAAGAATTAAGAATAGATAGACACGAAGCTCAATATAGATACTATATTAATAGTCTCTTAGAGTTAGACCCAACTGATAAGGAGGTTAAACTGATTTATGATATCAAATTTTTAACTCCTTTTGTAGGAGCACTAGTTGCATCCTTTTTGAATAGCCAAGAGTATCATGTGATAAGTGAAATTAATGATGAGGGAAAGTACTCAGCTAGTTATGCGAAGAATAATAATTTCTTCCATTTTGCTGAAAGTGACAAAAATATTGATAATAGAAACAAGGATTTTTCAGGTTCTTTCACTCCTATTATGAAGATACCATTGGATACTTATTATCGAGCTGAGGATAATATAGTTGAAAATGTCTCTAAAAAAATTTCTAATGTATTATCTGCTGGTAATGATAAGGTATATAGAATTTTAGAGTATATTATTTCTGAATTATTCAGAAATATTCCGGAACATTCCCAATGTCTTGAGGGGTGGCACTGCTCACAGCATTGGGTACATGATGATTATATTGAAGCCGAGATTGCTTTAATTGATTATGGAAGAGGTTTTCGAGAAAGTTTAAACTCTACAAGTAAATTTCAAGTATTAGACGATGTTGAAGCGATACGACTAGCTTTAGAACCTGGTATAACTGCTGGTATCGTAGATAAGTCACATCTACGCGAAGGTGAAAAAACGGAATACCTTAATTCAGGTTATGGGCTATATGCTATTACAGAACTCTGTAAAGTTTTAAAAGGTCAATATGTTATTGTGTCCAGGGGGGCTATAGCAACTAAAAATGGTATTGAATATTTACGGGGAAATCTAGTCTTTCCAGGTACAGCTATTAAAATTAAATTAAGAATTCCCAATAAACTTAGCTATGATACTTTCAATTCAATATTACAAGGAATTATAAAAAAAGGTCAACATAGCTCTAAGTCAATAAAGGGAGCAATAAATATTGCTTCACCTAAGTCGAGAAGCATGGGAAATTATTAATTGATAATATTGCTTCTTTTATGCGGATATATATATATATATATATACTAAGGTATATGGATACTTTTTCAGTTTTTGGTACCCTGATCGCTTTACTTAAGCAACAAAATTATTTTAGAATTGATGATATTGATATCTTTGACGGAAAAGTAGTAATTTTAGCCATTTTTTGAATTAATAAAAGAATCTTGTATGAATTTGTAAAGGAATGTTTTATGGTTAGTACCAAAGAGTTAAAATGTTATTTTTATCAATTAAATTCAAATTTTGAAATTAGACAAAAGATAAATAGCTATTTTTCAAAGTTAGCAAATCAAAAAAATTAAAACAGAAACAATTTCTGATTTTAGCTACTATATCAAACATGATATTGTCAAAAAGGAGGAATACGTCTTATTTACAATCGCTAAAGTTGATACTCTTGAGGAAGTTAAATTAGATGATGTTGAAACTCAGGAAAGAAGTATTATTGATAAAGAAGAGACACAAGGATTAGCTAAAGATGCTCAATTTCTTTATAATTTTAAATCTGGAATATTAGTGCAAAAACGAGGTCAAGGACAAATAAATATAAAAGATTTTCAAATATTTATTTCTCAAAAACTTAATATTGACGATAGTGCATTCAAATTTTCACTTATTAAAGATGAAAATGGTTTAAAAAAACTTGATAATCTTAATCAAATTCACGACTTTGTTTTAAATGTTTCGATTCCAAAACAATTATCTCTTTTTGCAGATGATGTTGACGGCATCAATTCTGGTATAGAGTTAGCTAAAAAATGCAAGGAGACAGTGTAGATATTGCTATACATGGTGAAAGTTTATGTAAGCGAACTATAATTGATTCTGTTAAATTAGTAGGAGAATATCGTAAAAATCAAAATATGAAAGTAACCTCTCTTTCAATATATGGTGATAATGAAGTTATTGATTTGGTAAAATATAAGTTACAATATTACAAGAAATATTGTATAGATGAATTTTCGACAGAAGATATATATTCTTTTTTAGAAGAAGCATATGCCAATAAAAAAGATTATTTGAATTATTATGAAAATGAAGATAGTTAAAAGAAATATTCTAAAAATTGGTTACATAATAGTAGTTTTCTTTTTATGGAATGCCAAAGTGTATATAACTGATATAAATAATATAAAAGAAATTTCAGCAGCTTTTCAAGAAATTTTTATTTTCCCGCGTTGTAAAATGAAGTGCAACAAAAAAGACATGCTCGTCTGATATACTAGAATTCTCCAACTCAGTATAGAAAGCAGATGAACATGTCCACTAATCATTCTACCAAAAAATCGTTATACTCACACCTTTCAGCCTCTGAACGAGGAGAAATCAGCGCCTATCTCAAGATGGGCAAAAACCCCTCTGAGATTGCTCGTCTGCTTGGGCGTCATCGCTCAACCATCAGTCGTGAAATCAAACGAGGAAGTGTTTCTCAGGTTCAATATAAGAACGGGAAACGAATCTACTCAACGGTTTACTTTCCAGATAGTGGTCAACGTGTTTATGAAACCAATCGTCGAAAAAGTGCCTATCATAAACTATCGTACTGCTCCCAGACCTTCTTCAAGGAACTTGAGAAAGCCCTGAAAACGAAACCTCGTTGTCACAGTGTCGATAGCTTTGTTCAAACTTACCAAGAAAAACATCCACTGGAAGTTATCCCTTCCACCAAGACAGTGTATCGTTACATCAAAGACGGACTGTTGAGGGTTAAACCGATTGATTTACCTAAGATGGTGTGCATCCGAAAACGGTCTAAAGTAACGCCTAAGGCCACGAAGAAAATCTTAGGAAAATCCATTGAAGAACGTCCAGAAACTATTACCAATCGTTCTGAATTTGGACATTGGGAAATTGATCTCATGCTTGGCAAGAAGACCAAAGGGGAAGCTGTTGTCATGACCCTAGTAGAGCGTCAAACACGATTTGCCATCGCTGTAAAACTGGCTAATAAACAAGCAGAAACCATCAATAGGGCTGTTAAGAGCTTACTATCACAGTACCCTATTCGCTCTATCACATCGGACAACGGCTCAGAGTTCAGTAGCTTGTCAGACTTAAAAGGTGTGGAAGTCTATTTTGCCCATCCTTATGCTTCTCATGAAAGAGGAACAAATGAAAATTTCAATGGTCTCTTGAGAGAGTTTCTCCCAAAAGGTGTCTCTCTTAACTCACTAACGACAGAAGAACTCAATCACTTCGTCTCTGCTATCAATGACAGACCTAGACGAATTCAAAAGTATAAAACCGCAAATATTTTGTTTGGGCTAGCCCAAACAGCTTAACCTCTGGAACTCTAGTTATCAATGAACTTGTTGCACTTGACTTGACAAGTGGGGAAATTTTTATTTTCTTGTCAGGATCATTTTTAGCAATAGTTGGTGTAAACTCTTTTTTTCCTGAAAATAGGTTTATTAGGTCTTTGAGACAATTGAATGTAGATTTACATTTACTTAAGAAATTTATTAATTTAACGTTTTTTCCCATTGTTTTAGTTTTTTTGCCTTCTTTTTTGTTATTTTTTGATAAAAAAGATAATTCAATTTTAGGAAGAATACTGATAATTTTTGAAATAGTGGTATTTCTAATATTTTGTGTTGAATTAATTAAATTAGCAGTTCAAGTCAGAAAAATATTTAAACAAACGATTGAAGCTGAAATTACTGAAAGAAAAAAATAGTTGTAAAAGGAGCACCACATGACCATCACAGGCATTATCGCAGAATTCAATCCCTTCCACAATGGTCACAAATACTTGCTAGAGCAGGCTAAAGGTTTGAAAATTGTTGCCATGAGCGGCAATTTTGTCCAACGTGGTGAGCCTGCGATTGTGGATAAGTGGACACGCGCGGAAATGGCTCTGCGAAATGGCGCTGATTTGGTGGTTGAATTACCATTTTTGGTGGCTGTTCAGTCAGCTGACTACTTTGCACAAGGAGCAGTAGATATTTTAGAACGCCTTAGTGTGAATAAGTTGACCTTTGGCACGGAAGAGGTCTTAGATTATCAACACTTTTCACAGATTTATGGGGACAATCAACAGAAAATGGTGGACTACATACAAGATTTGCCAGATGATTTGTCTTATCCACAGAAAACGCAGAAAATGTGGGAAAAGTTTGCTGGTGTGAAATTCACAGGCAATACACCCAATCATATTTTAGGGCTTTCTTATGCCAAAGCTTGCGCGAATAAGGCTATCGAGCTTCTCCCAATCAAACGTCAGGGAGCTGGTTATCATTCACAAGAAGAAAATTTAAAATACGCCTCTGCTACGGCTCTTAGAGAGCGTCTTAATTGTCCAGATTTTTTGGAGAAATTTACCCCGGCTCATGAACTGCTGATTCAGTCTCCCAAAGTGACCTGGTCAGCACTCTATCCTTTGCTGCGTTACCAGATTATCAGTCATCCCGATTTGACGAGTTTTTATCAGGTTAATCAAGAACTTGCGGTGCGCTTGCAGGAAGCAGTGAAAACCAGTTATAGCGTAGAGGAGTTGGTCGAACAAGTCGCAACCAAGCGATATACGAAAGCACGAATCAGACGAATTCTGACTTATATTTTGGTCGGTGCAAGAAATGATCAGTTGCCTAGCGGTATTCATATCTTGGGCTTTACTCAAGCAGGTCGAGAACATCTTAAAAAGATGAAAGGGAAAACAGACTTCATCAGTCGCATCGGTCAAGAACCATGGGATTCCTTAACCCAGCGAGCTGATTGGATTTATCAGCTAGGGCACGCCCAACTAGAGGAGCAGAATTTTGGGAAAATCCCGATAATAGTAGATTGATACAAAATTATTTTATAGAGCTAGACATTGTCAATAATTTGCTAGTGAAATTCAACCTGACTTGTGATATAATAAGAAAGATTGAAAAAGTGAAAATCTAAAGGAGAATATCCAATGGGACGTAAATGGGCCAATATTGTGGCAAAAAAGACTGCCAAAGATGGTGCAAACTCAAAAGTTTATGCTAAATTTGGTGTTGAAATCTATGTAGCAGCTAAAAAAGGAGAGCCAGATCCAGAATCGAACTCAGCTTTGAAATTTGTTATTGAACGTGCGAAACAAGCGCAAGTGCCAAAGCATGTCATTGACAAAGCACTGGATAAGGCAAAAGGAAACACAGACGAAACCTTTACAGAGGGGCGTTATGAAGGGTTTGGACCAAATGGTTCTATGCTCATCGTTGATACACTAACTTCAAATGTCAACCGTACGGCAGCCAATGTTCGCTCTGCCTTTGGTAAAAACGGTGGAAATATGGGAGCAAGTGGCTCAGTGTCTTATATGTTTGATAATAAAGGTGTGATTGTGTTTGCAGGAGACGATGCAGATAGTATCTTTGAACAACTGTTAGAAGCAGATGTAGACGTAGATGATGTAGAAGCAGAAGATGGAAGCATTACAGTTTATACAGCACCAACAGATTTGCACAAGGCCTTGACTGCTCTCCGTGAATCTGGTGTAGAAGAATTCCAAGTCACCGAATTGGAAATGATTCCGCAATCTGATGTGACCTTATCAGGTGAAGACTTAGAAACATTTGAAAAATTGTATGCTGTGTTAGAAGATGACGAAGATGTCCAAAAGATTTATACAAATGTAGAAGGATTTTAATAGTGAAGAAAGAGGTGCTTAGATACTCTTCTGAGCTTAAAAAGCAAATGAAGAGTCCGACAGCTACTGCGTCAAGAGTTTTTTACTAATACAGATTGAGACTGAGATAATTTTGTCCCAGTCTCTTTTTTTGTTACTTACTAATCTCTCAGTGTTTTTTAAGAAATTTAGTTATAAGACCGTAACGTAAATATGTTGAGCTAGTATCTTCTTTACTTTGATAGAGTAGATATGAAGTTTAGTAGAAAAGGTGGCTAGCTAATAATATGTAGTTGAAGAGTGAGGTTGTTTTCCAAGACTGCTTGTTGTAGCTTAGTTTATTCTAAAAATTCAAATAAGGAGCGTAAAAACAGACAAACCAGTGATAAACTATAAGTTGAGAGAAGTAAACTATTGGTCGATTGAGTTTGTAAGAAAAGGTGCTACAATATAATTAGCAAATGGAGGGAGGAAAAATCTAATGAAAAAACAAACACTAGGTATGATGATTTCATCATTAAGGAAAGCAAAAGGGATGACACAATTAGAACTGGCTGAAAAGATGGGGTCACTGATAAGGCTGTTTCAAAATGGGAAAGAGATTTATCCTATCCAGATATTAATACCATTCCTAAATTAGCAGACCTGTTTGATACATCGGTAGATGAGCTGATGCAAGGACAGACAGTGATGAAAGAAAACAAGAAAAATAGAAAATCAGATATTGTTGACACCGTGTTGAGAGGACTTGGAGTAGCCATGGGGATTGTTGTAGTGGTTTTATCTGCTTTAGGAAAAGTGGACACTAAGGCTGCACTGACAATGCTTGGACTTGGTTTAGCCAGCCTTTCTATCTCCTCACTAAAGGATAGAAACGAATGAGAATAATTGTTAAAGGCGTTGGTGAAATAACTATCGCCTTTTCTGGTAAGTTTTCATATTCAGGTCATCTAGAGATTTTACATGGGGTTATATTACAATGGTAATAAGATTCTCGCAAGCGTCTGGGAACAGGGAAAAAGAGGAGGGGAAAATGGACGCTTTTAAGCATATCAATCCTAAGTTTTTAGTATGGTAAAGAATTATTCGGGTGCACAATTTGTCAAAGACCTTGTAGCTAGATTATCGTGGCAATTATTGCCTTACCATTGTCAATTGCTTTAGCGATTGTTTCGAGGGTCAATCCAGAGCAAGATCTTTATACAGCTGTTGTAGTTGGTTTTTTCATTCCCTTTTTTAGGTGGGAGTCGTGTTCAGATTGGTGAACTAATAGCTATTTTGTTGTTATCATTTATGGAATTATTGCGCAGTACGGTCTATCTGGTCTAACAGTGGCTACTTTCTTAGCTGGTCTAATGATCATCGGTATGGGTTTGTTGCATTTTGGTGACCTGATTAAATTTATTTCAAAGACCATCACGGTTGGATTTACCCTTGGAATAGCCGTTAGAATCATCGTTGGACAAATCAAGGACTTATTTTGTCTGAACAAGGTAAAAATGTCTTAATTCTTCGTATGCGCAGTGTGTCTGCAATGGATATTTCGGGATTGGATGCTCTTGAAGAGATCCTTGGCAAATGTCAACGAACAACCTTACCATGTCATGGAAAAAGCAAGCTTTATTGATAGAGTTGGTGCAGACAACTTTTGTGCTAATATTGATGTCGCTTTAACGCGCGCAGCTAGTTTAGAAAAGTAATTGAGTTTTCCACTATTCGTCAAATGTATCAATGTTTGGTAAAAATCGGATTTCGTTTAGCTCTACTTGATAAAGAAAATCTATCACTTTGATAAAAATCAAATAATAGTCAAGAAGGAAAATATTTGATATGATAGGATTTATCTTAATGAAAGAGGTTATGTAGGAATATGAAAAAAGTATTGAAATACTCTTCTTTAGTCGCTCTTGGATTTTTAACAGCAGGAATGTTAGCAGCGTGCTCTAATTCAAAGTCAGCTACTTCATCTGGGAAAACGGAAGTCAAAGTTGCAACGAATGCTTCACCCAAACCATTTAACTATGAAGAAAATGGTAAATTAACAGGTTATGAAATCGAAGTAGTTCGTGCAATCTTCAAAGATTCTGACAAATACAAGGTAAAATTTGAAACAACAGAGTGGTCAGGTATTTTCGCTGGTCTGGATAGTGATCGCTACAAAATGGCGGTCAACAATATCAGCTATACAAAAGAACGTGCAGGAAAGTATTTGTATGCAGCTCCAACTGCTAAAAATCCAAACGTTTTAGTGGTGAAAAAATCTGATAAAAGCATTCAATCGCTGGATGATATTGGTGGTAAAACAACAGAAGTCGTACAAGGGACAACGACTGCCGCACAATTAGAAAAATACAATCAAGCACATGCTAACAATCCAACAAAAATTAGCTATACAAAAGCGGATTTTCAACAAATTATGAGCCATTTAAACGATGGAAAGTTTGATTATAAGATTTTTGATAAAATCGGTGTTGAAACAGTCATTAAAAATCAAAAACTGGACAACTTGAAAGTGATTGATTTAGCAAGTGATCAACAACCTTATGTTTATCCGCTTTTAGCAAAAGGACAAGATGAGTTGAAAACATTTGTTAATAAGCGCATTCAAGAGTTGTATAAAGACGGAACTCTGGAAAAATTATCCCAAAAATTCTTTGGTGGTAGTTACTTGCCAGCTGAAGCAGATGTGAAATAAGAAAATGAAAAGCTAGCTGGTTTTCTTACAAAAATAGTTATAGTTTATAACTATACCCTTTGTTATGAAATAACAATTTGTCAATCAGCTAAATATGTGCGATACTATTTTCATAAGATTTTTAAAGGAGACAGAAAATGAAATTAAAAAAATGGTTTGGAATAACAGCTCTAGCATCTGCAGCAGTGATTGGTTTAGCAGCTTGTGGTTCAGGAAATAAAAGTGATAACGCCAAAACGGTTAAGATTGGTGTGATGACAAAGAGCGACTCAGAAGAAAAACGCTGGGACAAGATCCAAGAATTGTTGAAAAAAGACAATATTAAATTGGAATTTACAGAATTTACGGACTACTCGCAACCAAATAAAGCAGTTGCTGATGGTGCAGTGGATATCAATGCTTTCCAACATTACTATTTCTTGAACAATTGGAACAAGGAAAACAAGCAAGACTTAGTCGCAGCTGCTGAAACTTATATCTCACCCATTCGTCTCTACTCTGGTACCAAAAATGGAAAAAATAAATATACAAAAGTAGACCAAATTCCAAATGGTGCAGAAATTGCAGTTCCAAATGATGCGACAAATGAAAGTCGGACGCTTAATTTATTACAATCTGCAGGATTGATTAAATTAGACAAGTCTGGAAATGAATTGGCAACTGTGGCAAATATCAAAGAAAATCCGAAAAAATTGAAAATTACAGAATTGGATGCTAGTCAAACAGCTCGCTCATTGACTTCAGTAGATGCAGCCGTTGTAAACAATACATTTGTAACAGAAGCAAAATTGGACTATAAAAACGCTTTGTTCATTGAACCAAAAGATAAAAATTCAAAACAATGGTTTAATATCATTGCAGCCAAAAAAGATTGGGAAAAATCTTCAAAAGCCGATGCCATTAAAAAAATCATCAAAGCTTGCCATACAGATGAAGTGAAAAAAGTGGTTGAAGAAACATCAGATGGCTTAGACCAACCAGTTTGGTAATCTTGATTCTATTAGCTGTAGTTCAGTCTAAAAACTCAGTTGGTAATTCCAACTGAGTTTTGTCGCCATTTCTATGAGGAGAAAAGATGACATTTTCAAGTGAAGAAGAACAAATTAAAAGATTTGAAGAGGATATGGTGGCACAAGACTATATTGCCGTTTTACGGGCGTTGATTGCTAAAAAATCAATCTTCGCTCAACAAGTCGGTTTACAAGAAGTTGCTGCTTATCTGAAAGAAATTTTTACAAAAGCTGGTGCAGAGGTGGAATTAGATGAAAGCTATACAGCGCCATTTGTGATAGCAACATTTAAAAGTCAGAATCCAACAGCTAAGACAATTATTTTTTACAACCATTATGATACAGTTCCGGCAGATAGTGATCAAATTTGGACAGATGATCCGTTCACTCTATCTATTCGGGATGGTAGTATGTATGGTCGTGGAGTCGATGATGATAAAGGGCATATTATCGCACGTTTGACGGCTGTTCAAAAGTATTTACAAAAGCATAAGAGTTTGCCTGTCAATGTCATTTTTATGATGGAAGGAGCAGAAGAGTCTGCTTCGGTTGATTTAGAGAAATATCTAGAGAAACACAAATCTCTTCTACATGGAGCAGACCTGTTGGTTTGGGAGCAAGGAATTAAAAATTCTTTAGGTCAACTTGAAATTTCTGGCGGAAACAAAGGAATTGTGACCTTTGATATGAAGGTCCAAAGTGCGGAAGTGGATATTCATTCTAGCTTTGGTGGTGTGATTGATTCAGCTTCTTGGTACTTGTTGAACGCCCTTGCTAGCTTGAGAGGTAAGGATGGACGTATTCAGGTAGAAGAACTTTATGATCAAGTAATCGCACCTAATCAACGAGAGTTAGCTTTAGTAGAACAATACGCTCAACGCAGTCCAGAAGAAGTACAAGCTATTTATGGTTTGGAATTACCTTTATTACAAGAGGAGAAAAAAGCTTTTTTAAATCGAATTTTCTTTGAACCATCTTTGAATATTGAAGGAATTACTTCTGGTTACCAAGATCAAGGAGTGAAGACGATTCTTCCGTCAGAGGCTTCAGCAAAAGCAGAAGTTCGTTTAGTGCCAGGACTGGAACCACATAGAGTGTTAGAACTGATTCGCAAACAACTCGACAAAAATGGTTTTGATAAGGTAGAATTAGTTTATACTTTGGGAGAAATGAGCTATCGTAGTGATATGAGTGCACCGCCGATTTTAAATGTCATTGAACTAGCTAAAAAATTCTATCAAAAAGGAGTTTCTGTCTTACCAACTACAGCAGGTACAGGACCGATGCACACGGTATTTGAAGCACTTGAGGTACCAATGGTCGCCTTTGGACTTGGAAATGCGAATAGTCGAGATCATGGAGGTGACGAAAATGTACGCATTGCAGATTATTACACCCATATTGAATTAGTAGAGGAGCTGATTGCAAGTTATGAGTAAAGAAATGATTCAGTTAGATCACATTGATGTAACCTTTCAACAAAAGAAACGTCAGATTCAAGCAGTTAAAGATGTGACGATTCATATTCAAGAAAGAGATATTTATGGAATTGTCGGTTATTCTGGGGCTGGGAAATCAACCTTGGTTCGTGTCATTAACCTACTGCAAGTTCCAACGAGTGGGAAAATTATTGTAGATGATGATGTTCTTTTTGACAATAAAGTAACTTTGACAGCAGAACAGTTGCGGCGCAAACGTCAAGACATCGGCATGATTTTTCAACATTTTAATCTGATGAGTCAACTGACGGCAGAAGAAAATGTCGCTTTTGCGCTCAAACATTCTGGCTTATCAAAAGAAGAAAAGAAAGAAAAAGTGCGTACACTGTTGGAGTTGGTCGGTTTAGCAGATCGTGCTGAAAATTATCCTTCTCAGCTTTCTGGAGGGCAAAAACAGCGGGTTGCAATCGCGCGTGCCTTAGCAAATGACCCTAAAATCTTGATTTCTGATGAATCAACCTCTGCCTTAGATCCAAAAACAACTAAACAAATTTTAGCTCTTTTACAAGATTTAAATCAAAAGCTAGGATTAACAATTGTTTTAATCACCCATGAAATGCAAATTGTTAAAGACATTGCCAACCGTGTCGCAGTTATGCAGGACGGTCAATTGATTGAAGAAGGTTCTGTCTTGGATATTTTCTCTAATCCTCAGCAAGACTTAACAAAAGACTTCATTTCGACTGCAACAGGAATTGATGAAGCTATGGGCAAGATTGAGCAACAAGAAATTGTCAAACATTTGGCGAAAAATAGTCTCTTGGTGCAAATGAAGTACGCAGGAACCTCTACAGATGAACCCTTACTGAATGAAATTTACAAACATCATCAAGTTACTGCCAATATACTTTATGGGAACATTGAAATTTTAGGTGGAACGCCTGTTGGAGAACTGGTCGTTGTTTTATCTGGTGAAAAGGAAAATCTAGCAGCTGCTAAAACAGCCATTCGTGAAGCTGGTGTTCAATTGACAGTATTGAAGGGAGAAGCATAGATGGAAAATTTTATTCAAACATACTTGCCGAATGTTTATCGAATGGGTTGGAGCGGTCAAGCTGGCTGGGGAACAGCTATTCACTTGACATTGTATATGACAGTCATTTCTTTTATTATCGGCGGATTGTTAGGCTTAATTGCAGGGCTTTTTCTTGTTTTGACTGCTCCAGGAGGTGTCTTGGAAAATAAAATAGCTTTTTGGATTTTAGACAAAATCACATCTATCTTCCGTGCTATCCCATTTATTATTTTGTTAGCTGTTCTTTCACCTTTTTCACACTTGATTGTGGGGACTAGTATTGGACCAAATGCAGCTATCGTACCTCTTTCTTTTGCAGTATTTGCTTTCTTTGCTCGCCAAGTTCAAGTTGTACTCGCTGAGTTAGACGACGGTGTTATCGAAGCAGCGCAGGCTAGCGGAGCGACTTTCAGTGATCTAGTAGGTGTCTATCTACGCGAAGGTCTGCCAGATTTGATTCGTGTGACAACAGTCACTCTCATTTCTCTCGTTGGCGAGACTGCAATGGCTGGTGCAGTCGGTGCTGGAGGGATCGGGAATGTTGCGATTGCTTATGGCTTCAATCGTTATAATAACGATGTAACGATTTTAGCAACAGTTATTATCATTGTACTTATCTTTGCCATTCAGTTTGCTGGTGATTTTTTGACTAGAAAATTAAGCCATAAATAGGATAGCTGAGATGGTTGTTAGAGATAAACAATAAATATATAGAAAAATAATATAAAAGTTCTATGATAATAGGTCATAGAATTTTTATTTTATACATATTTTCTCTTTCGTATGACCAGTATAAGTATTTAGCAGTTTACAGGAGATAAGAAAGAGGAGGAAGGAAAAATTGGAAGAAAAAGTTTAAGAAAAATAAAAAA
>NZ_KV810555.1:0-494 GCF_001812815.1 Streptococcus sp. HMSC073A12
GGCGGTTAGAGGTTCGACTCCTCTAGGGTGCATAAAGAGATTTGACTTTTTTTGTATTTGTGATATAATGATTTTATATTCATAGAAAGAGCACCCTTAGCTCAACTGGATAGAGTACCTGACTACGAATCAGGCGGTTAGAGGTTCGACTCCTCTAGGGTGCATAGAAAAGAAGTCTCCTAGGACTTCATTTTTTCTATCCATACGGGAAGTAGCTCAGCTTGGTAGAGTACTTGGTTTGGGACCAAGGTGTCGCAGGTTCGAATCCTGTCTTCCCGATACTATGGCGGTGTAGCTCAGCTGGCTAGAGCGTCCGGTTCATACCCGGGAGGTCGGGGGTTCGATCCCCTTCGCCGCTATAATTGATCTTGTTGGACCTTTAGCTCAGCTGGTTAGAGCTCTCGGCTCATAACCGAGTGGTCGTAGGTTCAAGTCCTACAAGGTCCATTTTGTTATATTGTGGAGGATTACCCAAGTCCGGCTGAAGGGAACGG
>NZ_KV810556.1:0-655 GCF_001812815.1 Streptococcus sp. HMSC073A12
CAGACAAATACACACCAGAATATGCAGATACACTTGTAACACCAGGAAAACCTGCAACAGTAACACCTACATTCAAAGGTAAAGATAATGCAGAAACTAAAGCTCCAGAAGGTGCTACATATAGTATCCCATCAGACTTTAAGGCTCCAGAAGGCTATACTGTAACAATTGATCCAAATACAGGTGCAATCACTACTGAAGCTAAACCAGGAACAAAAATTGAAGAAGTTGACGTACCTGTCACAGTAACATACAAAGATAAATCAACTGATTCAGTGACAGCTAAATTTAAGTTGGATACTGATGGTGACGGAATTCCAGATGTGACTGACGACGATGATGATAACGACGGTGTGAAAGATACTGACGAAACAACAGATGGTACAAACACTAAAGATCCAAACTCAATTGCTTCAAAAATCACTCCAATTGATGATCAAACAGGTGTAGTAGGAAAAGAAATCACACCAGTTACTGTCACAGTAGAGAAAATTCCTACAGATGGTTCTGTCAAGGTTGAAGGTCTTCCAGATGGTGTTTCTTACGATCCAGCAACAAAACAAATTACTGGAACACCAACAACCGAAGGTGTATCAAAAGTAACTGTCACAGTTCTAGGTAAGGATGGAAATCCAGTTAAAGGTGCTGACGGAAA
>NZ_KV810557.1:0-10001 GCF_001812815.1 Streptococcus sp. HMSC073A12
GAGTAAACGTTGCACTTTTTATTGCAATTTATCAAATAAAATAGAAAACACATTTAATCTCTGTCAAAAAAACAGAGATTTTTCGTTTGAAAACCTTTACATTTTGTTGATAAATGTATATAATATCTACAGAAAACGTTTGCACTAGCCTAAAAATATTTGTGCAACTAAAAAATAAAGGAGTTTTCTTTTTATGAAGAAAGTTTATCGTTTACAATCTCGAACAGCTGAGAAGCGTCAGCATTTTGGAATCCGCAGATTAAAAGTAGGGGTAGCGTCTATTGCTATTTCTGCTAGTGTTTTTTTGGCGGGGAATGTCTTAGCGCAAGCAGAGGAAGCAAATAGTGTCGAAAACACATCTATTGAAACGGTGCAACCAACATCACCAACAAGTGAGCAGTCTGATAAAGTAGAAGTGACGAATCATCAAGCAGTCGTTTCGGAAAAGTCGGAAAATCAAGGGCAAGCAACCAACTCGCTTTCGGCAACACCTAGTGTTGCCAATTCTTCGCGTACAGCTTCAACTGAGGGAAGCTCATCAGAAAAACTTGACTTGACTCAAGCTCGCTCCATAAGAGAAAATACCCCAGCTTCAACGACGGATTCAAGTACGGAAGTTCAATCTACGGAGAAGGAAACTGCACAAGCAGCAGAAGAAAAAACGGCAACGAAGCCTATTGAGAAAGTTGTATCAGCTGCGACAGCAGCTAAAGAAGACAAAATTGAAGAGGGCAGCATTCGTCTGCATTTTAAGACACTTCCGTCGGAGAATTTAGCTAGTCTTGGCTTGTGGACCTGGGATGATGTGGAGACACCTTCCAGCCAAAAAGGTAGCTGGCCGACAGGAGCAACTAGCTTTTCAATGGCTAAAAAGGATGATTATGGCTATTATCTTGATGTCAAAATGGCACAAAAACGGAGTAAGATTAGTCTCTTAATCAATAATATAGCAGGTACAAACCTAACAGGTGACAAGACGATTGAATTGCTCAGTCCGAATATGAACGAGGTCTGGTTTGACAAGGATTACAATCCTCATACCTATGATCCTCTAAAAGAGGGCATGGTACGAATCAATTATTATCGGACAGACGGGAATTATGACAAGAAGTCTCTTTGGCTCTGGGGAGATGTGGGAAATCCTAGCAAAAATTGGCCTGACGGAGTGGATTTCGAAAAAACAGGCAAGTATGGTCGCTATGTAGATGTTCCTTTAAAAGATGCTGCAAAAGCAATTGGTTTTCTGCTTTTAGATGAAAGCAAATCAGGTGACGATGTGAAGATTCAACCGCAGGATTATAATCTGACAAATTTGAAGAAAAACAGTCAAATTTTCCTCCGAGATGTAGATCCGAATATTTATACCAATCCGTATTTTGTCAATGATATCCGCATGACAGGTGCTCAGCATGTCAGCCTGACGGAGATTGAAGCAACTTTCTCAACCCTTGAAAATGCCAAAAAGGAAGATATTCTTAAGAATCTAAAAATTACAGACAAGGACAGTAAAGAAGTGGTTGTGAAAGACATTGTGCTTGATCCCAAAACAAAGAAAGCAAAAATCATAGGAGACTTTGGACAAGCGCAAGCTCCTTATAAGGTAAAGTATGGCAACGACCAATTTAAAACCAGTATGAATTGGCAGTTGAAGGACATTCTCTACAAATATGATGGTGAATTGGGTGCGCGTGTTAGCCAAAAAGGCACGAAAGTGGATGTTACCTTTTGGTCACCAAGTGCGGATCAGGTAGATTTGGTTGTGTATGATAAAAATGATCAGAACAAAGTAGTTGGTAAGGTAGCGATGACAAAAGGAGAAGCAGGTACTTGGAAGACAACATTGACATCGCAAACAAATCTAGGAATTAAGGATTATCGCGGTTATTTCTATCATTATGAAATTACGCGCGGTGATAAAAAAGTACTGGCTTTGGATCCATATGCCAAATCTTTGGCAGCTTGGAACAGCGAAGATGCCGAAAAAGGTGAGTCTTACAAGATTGCAAAGGCAGCTTTTGTTGACCCAAGTGAGCTTGGTCCGAAAAATCTGACCTATGCGAACATTCCAGGCTTCAAGAGTCGGGAGGATGCAGTTATCTACGAAGCGCATGTCCGTGATTTTACTTCTGACGCAGCCATTTCTAAGGATTTGAAGTCTCAATTTGGAACATTCTCAGCTTTCGTTGAAAAATTGGACTATTTAAAAGAACTTGGGGTTACTCATATTCAGTTGCTGCCGGTTTTAAGTTATTATTTTGTCAATGAATTGAAAAATGCCGAAAGATTGGACAAGTATGCTTCTAGCAATAGCAACTACAACTGGGGTTATGATCCACAAAACTACTTCTCCTTGACAGGAATGTATTCAACCAATCCGACAGATCCAGCTAAGCGCATTGAAGAATTTAAAAATCTTGTTCATGAAATTCACAAGCGCGGAATGGGTGTGATTATGGATGTGGTTTATAATCACACGGCAAAGACCTCTATTTTTGAAGATTTAGAGCCGAATTACTATCACTTTATGGATGCAGACGGCACTCCTAGAACTAGTTTTGGTGGCGGACGTTTGGGAACAACGCACTACATGAGCCGTCGTGTTTTGGTGGATTCTATCAAATATTTGACGAGCGAATACAAAGTGGATGGCTTCCGTTTTGATATGATGGGAGATCACGATGCAGAATCCATTCAAAAAGCGTATGAGGAGGCTAAAAAGCTCAATCCAAATCTGGTGATGCTAGGTGAGGGGTGGAAGACTTACGCTGGAGATGAAAATAAACCAGTCCAACCAGCGGATCAATCTTGGATGAAATCTACCGATACAGTCGGTGTATTCTCAGATGATATTCGAAATACCTTGAAATCTGGTTATCCGAACGAAGGAGCACCTGCCTTTATCACAGGTGGAAAACGCAATGTCGAAGATGTTTTCAAAAACATCAAAGCACAACCAACGAATTTTGAAGCAGATGATCCGGGAGATGTGATTCAGTACATTGCTGCACATGATAATCTGACCCTCTTTGATGTGATTGCTCAATCCATTAAAAAAGATCCAGCTATCGCAGCGAACAATCAAGAAATTCACCGTCGCCTGCGTTTGGGCAATCTAATGGTCCTTACTTCTCAAGGTACGCCATTCCTTCACTCTGGGCAAGAATACGGACGAACCAAGCAATTCCGTGACCCAGCTTATAAATATCCGGTTTCAGAAGACAAAGTACCAAATAAATCACACCTGCTGACCAATGCGGACGGAACACCATTTGAATATCCTTACTTTATCCACGACTCTTATGATTCGAGCGATGCGGTCAATCATTTTGACTGGACAAAGGCAACAAACGGTGACAAATTCCCTGAAAATACGAAGAGCCGCGACTATGTGAAAGGGCTGATTGCTTTGCGGAAGTCAACAGATGCCTTTACACGCAAGACCAAAGCCGAAGTCGATCAAAATGTTACTTTAATCACTCAGCCGGGTAAAGACGGGGTTGAAAAAGAGGATACAGTTCTTGGCTACCAAGTTGTGGCTTCAAATGGAGACATTTACGCTGTCTTTGTTAATGCGGATAACAAGGAGCGGAAGTTTAACTTTGGTGAAGCCTACAAGCATTTGGCAAATGCTCAAGTCGTGGCAGACGGTAATACCGCAGGGGTAACGGCTATTTCAAATCCAGCTGGTGTGGCCTTAGGAGCAGATGGGGTTACCTTAGCACCATTGACAGCGACGATTTTACGCATTCAAAAAAATAGCAAACCAAATCAAGAAAAACCAAAAGAAGAACAAAATCAAACCAAGCCTTCTACGCCGAAAGGAGAGTCTGGTCAAACAACGACTTCGTCAACACAGTCAAATACTTCAGCTAGTCAGACGCAGCAACAGCAAGCAGGAGCTGGAAAAGCAGATAAGACTTTACCGTCCACAGGGACGACAATTTCCATTGCTGGCGTGCTAGCAGGAATTGGCTTGTTGTTATCAAGTGTAGTTGTCCTTAAGAAAAAGAAATAAAGATTGAAGGTTTGTGAGCTGTAGGGATTCTAAGCTCCTTACAGCTCATTATTTTAGATGAACTTGTTAACTGTCTTTTGCAAATCTATTTTTCTCCTACATTTAGACAGATATCTTGCAACGTCTTTATGAAAGCGCTATAATGTTGATAGATTAATATTAGGAGGATTGGTTTTATGAAATCATCTAAAGCCACAATCACAATTTTCTCTGCTCTTGCTTCGGTTATTTTATTGACCAGCTGTGGAACGAAGACGACAGACAATAAGGCTGCGCAAAGTAACACATCTGACAGTAAAGTCACCATGACTTATGACCAATTGCGGTCAAGGGAAAATACCATGTCCACTCTTTGGTATCAAAAGTCAGATGAAGCTAAAGCGCTGTACCTGCAAGGTTATAATGTCGCAACGAATCGTTTGAAAGAATTGCTGCAAAAACCGACAGATAAGCCTTACTCAATCGTTCTTGACTTAGATGAAACAGTATTAGACAACAGTCCTTATCAAGTTCAAAATGTCAAAGACGGTACGGCCTTTAATCCTAAAAATTGGGATGCATGGGTGAAAAAGGCTTCAGCTAAGGCGGTTCCTGGTGCCAAAGAATTTCTCCAATATGCACATCAAAACGGTGTTCAAATCTACTATGTTTCTGACCGTGATGCGAGCCAGGTAGACGCGACAATTAAGAATTTGGAAAAGGAAGGCATTCCAGTACAAGGGAAAGACCATTTGATGTTCTTAGAAAAAGGTGTGAAATCAAAAGAAGGTCGCCGTCAGAAAGTACAAGAAACGACGAATTTGGCCATGCTTTTAGGTGATAACCTCGTTGACTTTGCGGATTTCTCAAAAACATCAGCAGAAGAACGAAGTAAGAAATTAGAAGAATTAAAGAACGAATTCGGTGAAAAGTTCATCATCTTCCCAAATCCAATGTACGGTTCATGGGAAAGCACTGTTTATAAAGGTAAAAAATTAGATGCGAAAGGCCAAACTGAAGAACGTCAAAAAGCATTAGAAGGATATAAAAAATAAAAAGGAAAACAGACTCAATGTCAACTGTAGTGGGTAACCTATCGCTAAATGCGAGAGAGAATCAGATTGGTTCTCTCTTTTTTGATGTTCAAAGCGATGAGAATTTTCGTTTTAAAATTGTCAAAGTTCCGAGAAACCAAAAGCTTAGCATTTGACGTCCTTGATGAGATGATTGGTTTATATTAAAAACAATGAGGGATATTCCTTATCTATTTTTTAATCGAAAATTCATTTGTTTTATGGTAAAATAGTTTCATTACAATACGAGGAAAAAATATGTCATCTACGTTTGAAATTTTAATGAATCAAATTGATATGCCACTTGATATGAGACAATCAAGTGCCTTTTTACATGCAGAAATTGAGCAAGTTTTAGTGCATACCGTCAGTCATGTTTGGGAATTTCAGTTTGCTTTTGGAGAAATTTTACCCATTGAGTTGTTTCAAGAATTAAAAAAACGTTTAAATGAAGAATTTTCTAAGACGGGCAACCAAGCTATTTTTGAAATTAAGGCTGCCAATCAAGATTTTACAGAGGAGCTGTTGCAGGCTTATTACAAAGAGGCTTTTACAGAAGGACCTTGTGCCAGTCAAGGCTTTCGTAGTATGTACCAACAGCTACAGGTGCATGCGGACGGCGATCAGCTCTGGATTGAGGGGCCATCCAGTATTGATACGGAGCATTTTCGAAAAACCCATTTGCCAAATTTAGCCAAGCAATTGGTGAAGTTTGGCTTTCCGCATTTTCAATGTCAGGTCAAAGCAAGTGACGCCTTAACTCAGCAACAAGTTGAGACTTTCCAAGCTGAAAAAGAAAAGATTGTGCAAGCGGCTAATGACGAGGCGCTAAAAGCTATCGAAGCACTGCAGCAAATGGCACCACCACCAGCTGAGGAAAAACCAAACTATTCTGATTTTCAAGCACGAAAAGCGGCTGCCCGACCAAAGCTGAACAAGGCAGAGATTACGCAGATGATTGACATCCAGACCGAGGAAAATCGCATTGTCTTTGAAGGTATGGTCTTTGATCTTGAGCAAAAAGTTACCCGCACAGGGCGTGTGCTGATTAACTTTAAGATGACTGATTATACTTCTAGTTTTTCCCTTCAGAAATGGTTTAAAAACGAAGAAGAAGCCAAAAAATTTGACATCATTAGGAAAAATTCTTGGTTGCGTGTGCGTGGGAATATTGAAATGAATAACTTCACGCATGACTTGACCATGAATGTCCAAGATGTGCAAGAAGTGACACATTATGAGCGGAAAGACTTGATGCCAGAAGGTGAGAAACGGATTGAATTTCACGCGCACACCAACATGTCAACCATGGATGCTCTGCCAGAAGTGGAGGAGTTGATTGCGACAGCTGCTAAATGGGGGCATAAGGCAGTTGCAATTACTGATCACGGCAATGTGCAGAGTTTTCCGCATGGCTATAAAGCTGCTAAAAAAGCAGGTATTCAGCTGATTTATGGCATGGAAGCTAATATCGTGGAAGACCGAGTTCCTATTACCTATAACGAAGTGGATATGGAGCTCAAGGAAGCCACTTATGTTGTCTTTGACGTGGAAACTACTGGTTTGTCTGCTATTTACAATGACTTGATCCAAGTAGCGGCAAGTAAGATGTACAAAGGGAATGTCATTGCTGAGTTTGACGAGTTTATCAATCCAGGTCATCCTTTGAGTGCCTTTACGACAGATTTGACGGGGATTACAGACGAGCATGTCAAAAATGCGAAGCCACTCGAGCAGGTCTTGCAAGAATTTCAAGACTTCTGTCAAGATACGGTGCTCGTTGCCCACAATGCTACCTTTGATGTGGGATTTATGAATGTCAATTATGAACGGCATGGGTTGCCACAGATCACGCAACCAGTCATTGATACCTTGGAGTTTGCCCGTAATCTCTACCCAGAATACAAGCGCCACGGTTTGGGACCATTGACTAAGCGTTTCCAAATATCGCTTGATCATCATCACATGGCTAATTATGACGCGGAAGCGACAGGACGCCTACTCTTTATTTTCATTAACGATGCGGCGGAAAAACGAGGTGTCACCAATCTTCAAAAGCTAAACACAGATTTGGTGGATGAAAACTCCTATAAAAAAGCGCGGGTCAAACACGCTACGATTTATGTAAAAAATCAAACGGGTTTGAAGAACATTTTTAAATTAGTCAGTTTGTCTAATACAAAGTATTTTGAGGGCGTACCGCGGATTCCACGAACAGTTTTGGATGCGCACCGAGAAGGCTTGATTTTAGGAACAGCCTGCTCGGAAGGAGAAGTGTTTGACGCGGTTGTTTCGCAAGGCGTTGATGCTGCAGTGGAAGTCGCAAAATACTACGATTTTATTGAAATCATGCCTCCAGCAATTTATGCACCGTTGATTGCCAAAGAGCAGGTTAAGGATGTCGAAGAGCTTCACACCATTATTAAAAATTTGATTGAAGTGGGAAATCGATTAGACAAGCCTGTTCTTGCTACAGGTGATGTGCATTATATCGAGCCTGAAGAAGAAATTTATCGAGAAATTATCGTCCGCAGTCTAGGGCAAGGGGCGATGATTAACCGTACCATTGGGCATGGTGAAAATGCTCAACCAGCTTCACTTCCAAAAGCGCATTTCCGCACAACCAATGAAATGTTGGATGAGTTTGCCTTCTTAGGTGAAGAATTAGCTCGGCAGGTGGTTATTGATAATCCAAATCAATTGGCAGCAACCTTTGAATCGATTGAGGTGGTGAAAGGTGACCTTTATACACCATTTATTGACAAATCAGAGGAAAAAGTCGCTGAGATGACTTATGCCAAAGCCTTTGAAATTTATGGAAATCCACTGCCAGATATTGTAGACCGACGAATTGAGCGGGAATTATCCTCCATTTTGGGGAATGGATTTGCCGTGATTTATCTGGCTTCGCAAATGCTGGTACAGCGCTCAAATGAACGCGGCTATTTGGTGGGTTCACGTGGTTCGGTCGGCTCTAGCTTTGTGGCGACTATGATTGGAATTACAGAAGTAAACCCTTTATCTCCTCACTATGTTTGTGGCAAATGCCAGTATTCAGAATTTATTACGGACGGTTCTTACGGTTCAGGCTTTGATATGCCAGATAAAGCTTGCCCACATTGTGGACATAAATTGAGTAAAAATGGACAAGATATTCCTTTTGAAACCTTCCTTGGTTTTGATGGTGACAAGGTACCCGATATTGATTTGAACTTTTCTGGTGAAGATCAACCCAGTGCCCACTTGGATGTCCGAGACATTTTTGGTGAAGAATACGCCTTTCGTGCGGGTACTGTTGGTACAGTTGCTGCCAAAACAGCGTATGGATTTGTGAAAGGTTATGAGCGGGATTATAATAAATTTTATCGTGATGCAGAAGTAGAACGATTAGCGCAAGGTGCAGCAGGTGTCAAACGAACGACTGGACAGCACCCAGGAGGAATCGTCGTTATTCCAAATTACATGGATGTTTATGATTTTACGCCGGTTCAATACCCAGCAGATGACTTGACTGCTGAATGGCAAACAACTCACTTTAACTTCCATGATATTGATGAAAATGTCTTAAAACTAGATGTACTCGGTCATGATGACCCGACCATGATTCGGAAATTGCAGGATTTGTCAGGTATTGACCCCAATGAAATTCCAATGGACGATCAAGAAGTGATGGCTCTCTTTTCTGGGACAGATGTTCTCGGAGTAACGCAGGAGCAGATTGGCACGCCGACTGGTATGCTGGGGATTCCTGAATTTGGAACTAATTTCGTGCGAGGTATGGTAGACGAGACTCATCCAACGACCTTTGCGGAATTGCTCCAATTGTCAGGCTTGTCTCACGGTACCGATGTATGGCTGGGCAATGCACAAGATTTGATTAAGCAGGGAATTGCTGACCTGTCCACCGTTATCGGTTGTCGGGATGACATTATGGTCTATCTGATGCACAAGGGCTTAGAACCTAAAATGGCCTTTACCATTATGGAACGGGTGCGGAAAGGCATGTGGCTCAAAATTTCTGATGAGGAAAGAAATGGCTACATCGCTGCTATGAAGGAAAATAATGTGCCTGAGTGGTACATTGAATCTTGTGGAAAGATTAAGTATATGTTTCCCAAAGCTCACGCAGCTGCCTATGTGATGATGGCCTTGCGGGTGGCCTACTTCAAGGTGCATCATCCGATTTATTACTACTGTGCTTACTTTTCTATTCGTGCCAAAGCCTTTGACATCAAAGTCATGAGTAGTGGATTAGATGCAGTGAAGCACAAGATGAACGAAATTTCTGAAAAACGCAAAAATAATGAAGCTTCTAATGTTGAAATTGACCTTTATACAACTCTAGAAATCGTCAATGAAATGCTGGAAAGAGGTTTCAAATTTGGCAAACTCAATCTGTATAAGAGTGATGCGACAGAATTTCTTATTGACGGAGATAGCTTAATTCCACCATTTTCTGCTATGGATGGTTTGGGAGACAACGTTGCAAAACAATTGGTTAAAGCGCGTGCAGAAGGAGAATTTCTTTCAAAAACCGAATTGCGCAAGCGTGGCGGCTTGTCCACTACTCTAGTCGATAAAATGGATGAAATGGGTATTCTAGGCAATATGCCAGAAGACAATCAGCTCAGTCTCTTTGATGATTTATTCTAAAACTTCTTCTTTTGATGAAAGACAGGAATTTCATCAACGGCAGCTGCCACTAGACTAGAATTTTCACTCGTTTGTTTGCAAAATATGATTGATTTTGCAGCTCTTTCATGATAAGGACTTCCTGCGAGCAGCTAGCTGTTTTTTGAAAGGTTCTACTAAAATATGCAAAGTAGAGTGGAAATTTTACTACTTGTAAAGTTTTTTACAAAATTTATAGATTACTGTTGTTCTTTGTAAGCTATTTACAAATGATAAATTGCAATAAAAAGTGCAACGTTTAC
>NZ_KV810558.1:0-303 GCF_001812815.1 Streptococcus sp. HMSC073A12
GATACTGGCTTACCAACTGATAGAGCACCAACATGCCCTCTTGTTCCCAATCGCTTAATTCCCACAGGTGGACATAATATTCTCTCCGACACTTCAGCACAATTCCTCTCACCTTGGCATATAACTCCTTGAACTCCATCTTCTTCTCCTTCCTTTTTCTTACCTTTTAAGGATAGCAAACTTGAAGCTTTTAGGAGAGCTGGATAGCTGTTCTACTCTTTTCGGTTTCTATTTCGTACTTCTTAATACACCTATCTATCTCTTCAGGTACTTTTACATTCTTTTCAGCGGATAAAGTTAAAA
>NZ_KV810559.1:0-12976 GCF_001812815.1 Streptococcus sp. HMSC073A12
TTCCATAGCTTTAGTATACCACTTTTGAGTTACCGAACAAGTCTAATTTTTTCTCTTTCAATAAGACTTTTCATTTGCCTAGAAGCACCAACATTGTTTGCTAATTCTTCTTGATTTAAATTATATCTAGCACGATACTTTTTTAACTTACTCTTCAAAACCATCAGACAAATTTTCACCCTTTATTTTAGTCATATCAGAGTCACGTTTACTACGCTGATACGCTCCATCAAACAAGGTTGATTCTTTATATGGGAAATCATACGCATGATGAATGTTTAAAACGATATGGCTTGTACCAACAAAAGATATTGCTTGCTTCCCAGGTGATGGTAAGAACTCATTCTTTGAGAATTCAGATTGGAAATGTACTGCGAGTATTGAAAAAGTTTGTTCTTTCGGTACTAGTCATAGCACTGACTTCTATCAGTCTATCTCGTGTTGTAACTTTTGTGTTTCGGAGAAGTATTTTATGTGAGATGTGGCGTGTGCTATCCATTTTTGTTTTGTATCCGGCTTTATTTTTCCTTTTACCTTATATTTTTCCGACGGATTCAACGGATTCTCCGATAGGAAGTTACCTTCTCATTCGGAAAACAGAGAGTCAGACGATTTATTATTCAACTCTTTCTTTGAAAATCTTTTATAAAGGTGAGAAGATGTTGTATCGGCAGCAGCTCTATTTATTAGTAAATAGCTGGGTGAGTAAGAAGAGTGTTCATTTTTTGCAGTACCGTTCGGTGGAAACGGGTGTTTCGTATTACTTTGTTTGGCAGCCACATACAAACTTGTTATGGTTGAATGGTGCGTCACCGCAGGAATTTATCCGAGATGGAACGAAAGACTATATCAAAAGCTTGGCAAATAAATGAGTTACTAGTTTAGAAGGTACTGGATTTGAAGGGTTGAAGCATCCTAAAGAAGATTCAGAGCCATTTTCGTGGAAAAAACGAACGCGAAAGAAGCTATATAAAGGTTTGAAATGATATTCAAGCCTTTTTTGATAGGAGAGAAGCTGAAATTTTCACTTGACTCTTTTTTTCTTTATGATATACTTAACTAGTAAAGAATTAACTGGTTAATCAGAAAAGGAGCAACATGAGTCAATTAGCACATGAAATGGATCATTTCTTAAATGAAATCATTTTAAAAGCCGAGAATCAGCATGAGATTTTGATTGGTTCTTGTACAAGTGAAATGCCTTTGACAAATACCCAAGAGCACATCTTAATGTTGCTGTCTGAGGAGTCATTGACAAACTCAGAGTTAGCAAAGTGCTTAAACGTCAGTCAGGCAGCTGTAACAAAGGCTATCAAATCGCTCATCAAACAAGAACTGCTAGAACCCTTCAAGGATCAGAAAGATGCGCGTGTTATTTTTTATCGGTTGACAGAATTAGCGAAGCCAGTTGCCGCGGAGCATCATCAGCATCATCAGCATACATTGGAAATTTACGAAAAAATCGCCAATCAATACACTCCTAATGAGCAAGCAACCATTCAAAAATTCTTGGGAACCTTAGTAGGAGAAATCGGAAAATGAGATATATCACAGTTGAAGATTTGTCCTTCTATTATGACAAAGAGCCTGTGTTGGAGCATATTAACTATTATGTGGATAGTGGTGAGTTTGTGACTTTGACAGGTGAAAATGGAGCAGCAAAAACGACCTTGATCAAGGCTAGTCTTGGGATTTTGCAGCCTCGATTTGGTAAGGTGACGATTTCTAAGACGAATACAGCTGGCAAGAAGTTGCGGATTGCTTATCTGCCGCAGCAAATCGCTAGTTTTAATGCGGGTTTTCCAAGCACCGTCTATGAATTTGTTAAATCAGGTCGGTATCCGCGTAAAGGATGGTTTCGTCGTTTGAATGCGCATGATGAAGAACATATCAAGGTCAGTCTGGGCGCCGTTGGCATGTGGGAACATCGAGACAAGCGGATTGGCTCGCTTTCGGGTGGGCAAAAGCAGCGGGCGGTCATTGCACGAATGTTTGCTTCGGATCCGGATATTTTTGTCTTGGATGAGCCGACAACGGGGATGGATGCTGGTAGCAAGGATGAATTTTATGATTTAATGCACCATAGTGCGCATCGGCACGGCAAGGCTGTGCTGATGATTACGCATGATCCAGAGGAAGTTAGAAAATATGCGGACCGCAATATTCATTTGGTGCGAAATCAAGATTCGCCATGGCGGTGCTTCAATGTTCACGAGAGTGATCAGGAGGTGAGCCATGTTTAATTTACTAACTTATGATTTTATGCAACGGGCTTTTCTGGCTGTGATTGCTATGAGTTTGTTCTCACCTGTGTTAGGAACGTTTTTAATTCTACGTCGTCAAAGTTTAATGAGTGATACACTTAGTCATGTGTCGCTTTCAGGAGTTGCATTTGGCTTGGTATTGGGTATTTCACCTACAATTTCAACAGTCATTATCGTGATGATTGCGGCAGTTTTTCTAGAATATTTGCGCACTATCTACAAAGATTTCATGGAGATCGGAACAGCCATTTTAATGTCGACAGGACTTGCTATTGCTTTGATTGTGATGAGCAGGGGCAAAAGCTCCAGTTCCATGAGCCTAGACCAATATTTGTTTGGTTCTATTGTTACGATTAGTACGGAGCAGGTGATTTCGCTGTTTGTTATTGCGGCGATTGTACTTGTGTTGACTTTTCTCTTCATTCGGCCAATGTATATTTTGACCTTTGATGAAGATACAGCCTTTGTGGACGGTCTACCTGTGCGTACTATGTCTATTCTATTTAATATCGTGACAGGTGTTGCCATTGCTCTCATGATTCCAGCGGCAGGTGCGCTGTTGGTATCGACCATTATGGTGTTGCCGGCAAGTATTGCTTTGCGACTTGGGAAAAATTTCAAGTCGGTCATTTTATTAGCGAATTTTATTGGATTTGTAGGTATGATTGCTGGATTGTATATTTCTTACTATGCTGAAACGCCAGCCAGTGCAAGTATTACGATTATTTTTGTCGGTGTATTTTTAATAGTGAATCTATTAAAAAAATTTATCAAATAGGAGTGAAAAATGAAGAAAATTGGTCTATTAGTAGCAAGCTTACTAAGTCTCTTTTTAGTGGCTTGTTCCAATCAAAAAAGTGCAAATGGGAAATTAAATGTTGTCACTACATTTTACCCAGTTTATGAATTTACCAAGCAAGTAGCAGGCGATACTGCCAATGTCAAACTCTTGATTGGTGCAGGAACAGAACCGCACGAATACGAGCCTTCTGCCAAAGCAGTTGCAACGATTCAAGATGCAGATGCTTTTGTATATGAAAATGAAAATATGGAAACTTGGGTACCAAAATTGCTTAAAACCTTGAAAAAAGGTAAAGTGAATGTGGTGAAGGCGACTGGGAAGATGTTGCTACTTCCTGGTACAGAAGAGGAAGGAGATCATGATCATGGTAAAGAAGGACATCATCATGAATACGATCCTCATGTATGGTTATCACCAAAACGTGCTATTAAAATGGTGGAAAATATTCGTGACAGCTTAAGTAAACGCTATCCCGATAAGAAAGCGACTTTCCAAAAGAACGCAGCAGCTTACATTAAGAAATTAGAAACTCTGGATAAGGAATACACAGCGGGATTGGCAAATGCCAAACAAAAGAGCTTTGTGACACAGCACGCAGCCTTTCGTTATTTAGCGTTAGACTACGGTTTGAAGCAAGTGCCTATTTCAGGACTTTCACCAGATAGTGAGCCTTCAGCGGCATGTTTGGCTGAATTGACAAAATATATTAAGAAAAACAATATCAAGTACATTTACTTTGAAGAAAATGCTTCTCAAGCACTGGCATCTACTTTGGCAAAAGAAACGGGTGTGAAGTTAGATGTGCTTAATCCGCTTGAAAGTTTAACTGAAAAGCAAACAAAAGATGGAGCAGACTACATTTCCATCATGCAATCAAACTTGAAAGCTTTGAAAAAGACGACAGATCAAGCTGGTACTGAAATTTCTGCTGAAAAAGAAAAAAATACAAAGACTGTACAAAATGGCTACTTTGAAGATAGTGCTGTCAAAGACCGTACGTTGTCTGACTATGCAGGTCAATGGCAATCCGTTTATCCATATTTGCAAGATGGAACTTTAGACCAAGTCTTTGATTACAAAGCAAAATTAAGCGGTAAGATGACAGCTACTGAGTACAAAGCGTATTATGAAAAAGGCTACAAGACAGATGTGTCTCATATCAATATCACAGATAAGACTATGGAATTTGTAGTCAACGGACAAAAGAAGAAATATACTTATAAATATGTTGGTAAGCATACATTGACGTACTCTAAAGGAAACCGAGGCGTGCGTTTCATGTTTGAAGCGACAGACCCAGATGCAGGTAAGTATAAATATGTTCAGTTTAGCGACCATAATATTGCACCAACGAAAGCAGCGCATTTCCATATCTTCTACGGCGGTGAAAGCCAAGAAGCCCTCTTTAACGAATTAGAAAATTGGCCAACTTACTACCCAACGAAATTAAGTGGACAAGAAATCGCTCAAGAAATGCTTGCGCATTGATAAAACCACAAATTTTTATACAGAAAGAGAAAAATCGAGTTGAGCAATCTTCTCGATTTTTTTGCTTGACAAACTCTGATTACAGATGTAAACTATAAAAGAATCGAAAATTACAATTGTAATCAAAAAAGAGATGAAACAAAATGGAACAACAAAATATTAGTCAGGCAGAATGGCAAGTTATGCGTGTTTTGTGGGCGTATCCTCATAGCAGAAGTACTGAGGTGGTGGAGCGTTTAGAAGCTGATTTTGATTGGAAACCGGCTACTGTTAAAACCTTACTTAATCGTCTGAAAACCAAAGAGTTTATTTCAATGGAAAAGATTGAGGGGAAATTTTACTATGATGCGTTAATTTTAGAAGATGAACACTTGGAAAATAGTTGGCGTACCTTGCTTGGTAATATGTGCAATACCAAGCATGGTGATTTAGTAGTTTCAATACTAGAAAGCAATCAATTCAGTCAAATAGATTTGTCTCGAATCCTAGATGTTGTAAAAGAAAAGCAGGTACAAGCACCGGAGACGATTCAGTGCAATTGTCCACCAGGTCAATGTACTTGTGGCGCGCATTGTCAAGATGACACGAATCAATCGAAAATGGCGGAGTAAGAAATGGAAAAAGACAAAAAAGAGTATAAATTATCCGGCATGACCTGTGCAGCTTGTGCGATGACCATTGAAATGGTCGTCAACGATTTGTCAACAGTAGAAGAAGCCACGGTGAACTTGGCGACGGAAAAATTGACAGTTTTTCCCAAAGAAGGATTTGCAAGCGAGCAAGTCTTAGACGCTGTGAAAGAAGCGGGCTACCAAGCGACAGAAAAGGGAGAACAAAGGCAGTCTGATTATGCGAAGCAAGTCACTGAAAAGCAAGAAAATGTGCGCCAAATGGCGCGTCAGATTTGGTTTGCGGCAGGAGCGACCGTGCCACTCCTCTATATTTCAATGGGGAGCATGATTGGCTTGCCGTTACCCTCCTTTTTAGATCACATGACGCATCCCATTGCCTTTGTATTGGCGCAATTTTTCCTTACTTTGCCAGCGATTTGGGTTGGTCGCGGTTTTTATGTACGTGGTTTTCGGAATTTGGTAAAACGGCATCCAAACATGGATAGTTTGATTGCTGTAGGAACGAGTTCAGCCTTTCTGTATAGTTTGTACTCGGTCGTTCAAGTTTTACTGGGGCATCATACTTTTGTACACCAGTTGTATTTTGAATCAGTTGGTGTGATTATCACTCTTGTTTTACTGGGGAAATATCTGGAAGCCAATGCCAAGGGTCGAACCTCACAAGCGATTCAAAGTTTGATGAGTTTGGTACCCGACCAAGCGACCGTTATTCGCTATGGCGAAGTCGTAACAATTGATACAGAAGACATCAAGGTTGGAGATATTGTGCGGATTAAACCGGGAGAACGTATGCCAGTAGACGGTATGGTTATCTCTGGACAGACCTATGTAGATGAGTCCATGATGACAGGTGAAAGTGTTCCTGTCGAAAAAAATGTCGGAGATGTGATTACCAGTGCCACTATGAATCAAACGGGTTCTATTGACTATGAAGCAACTAAAGTCGGTTCGGACACAACTTTAGCTCAGATTGTTCATTTGGTAGAGGAAGCGCAAGGATCGAAAGCGCCTATTGCGGCTATGGCAGATAAGATCTCGCTCTATTTTGTACCAATTGTCTTGAGTTTGGCAGTTTTAGCAGCTTTGTTGTGGTATTTTCTGGCGGGAGAAAGTTTGCAATTCTCGCTTTCTATCTTTATTGCGGTGTTGGTCATTGCTTGTCCCTGCGCGCTTGGGCTAGCTACTCCGACGGCTATTATGGTCGGTATGGGGAAGGGTGCTGAAAATGGCGTCTTGATTAAGTCGGGGCAGGCTCTTGAAGCGACTCATTTGGTAGATGTTGCCGTTCTGGATAAGACAGGTACGATTACAGAAGGGAAGCCAAGTTTGACGGATGTGTTGACTTTTGGTGATGTCACACGGGAAGAATTGCTACATTCGCTTGCAAGTAGTGAGCAACATTCAGAACATCCGCTGGCAATTGCTATTTTAGAAGCCGCTAAAGCGGAAGCTATACCATTAGCATCGGTAACAGATTTTCAAGCGATTTCAGGTAAAGGGATTATAGCTCAAGTAAAAGCTCAAGAAATTCTAATTGGGAATGAAAACTTAATGAGACAATACCAAGTCGAGCTCGGAGAATATATCTCTGACTTGATTTTCTTATCGCATCAAGGAAAGACGGCTATGTTTGTTGCTTTGGATAGACAATTGGTTGGGCTGATAGCAGTCGCTGACCAAATCAAAAAAAATAGCTGTAAAGCTATTGCTGAATTGCAAAAAATGGGCTTAGAAGTGGTGATGCTGACAGGGGACCGTGAGGAAACAGCTCAAGCCATTGCAAGAGAAGCTGGTGTCAATCAAGTCATTGCAGGAGTATTTCCGGACGGCAAAGCAGATATCGTCAAGAATTTGCAAGCGCAGGGGAAAAAGGTTGCCATGGTGGGTGACGGGATCAATGATGCACCTGCTCTGGTGCAAGCTGAAGTCGGGATTGCGATTGGTTCTGGAACGGATGTGGCTATTGACTCAGCCGACATTGTTTTGATGCACAGCGACCTTTTAGATGTGGTGACAGCCATTCGCCTCAGTCAAGCCACGATTAAAAATATCAAAGAAAATCTTTTCTGGGCTTTTGCCTACAATACCTTAGGAATACCAATCGCAATGGGTCTCTTATATGTATTTGGCGGTCCGCTGCTTAATCCTATGCTAGCCGGCCTTGCCATGAGCTTTAGCTCTGTTTCTGTCGTTACCAATGCACTACGTTTGCGGCGCTTTAAAATAAAATTATAAAAGGAGCTCATCATGAAACAAATTGTTACTTTAGAAAATATATCTTGTCAAAATTGCGTAAAACACGTCACTGAGCACTTCCTAAAATTAGAAGGTGTATCGGATGTCCAAATTGATTTAGATACAAAGGTTGCTACTGTCACGACCGATCACACTCACAGTGCAGAAGATTATCAGGTGGCACTTGCTAAAACAATTTATAAAGTTGTTACTGTTGCATAGAAAAATGAGGCTGGGCAAAAAGTGTCCCAGTTTCTATTAGAATTAGTAATAAACGAATAACGTAGCTTCAACAATTCACTGAATTGTTGAAGGCGGGAAATCAGCCTTGCACAGCAAGCCGCTATGATTGCTCAAAGCACTGCTTTGAGGTGGCAGATAAAACTTGCGAAGCAAGTATCAAAGCTGTTCGCTTTTCAAGCTCGGAAGAGTACGTTTGACGAAAACTTCGTTTTCTTCATCTACAACCTTAAACAGCTTGATAACTGTTTAAGCACCCTTGCGGGGGTGGGAGTACGAACTAAAAATTTTCAATTTTTAGTTCGTACTCCCATTATTTTTAAATCAATCCTTTCTCAAAGCTCTGAGAGCTGGCTTCGACACTGATTTTTTCAAGCGTAAAAGGATGTGTGAACGTTAAGCGATGAGCATGGAGCATGAGACGTCTTGCTTTTTGCGGATTGTACAATGGATCGCCAACGATAGGATGCCCATGATGAGCAAGGTGTACACGGATTTGATGAGTTCGCCCAGTTTTAAGTAGACACTTGATAAGGGTGTTGTTTCCAATTTCTTTGAGCTTAGTGACCTGCGTTTCAGCGTATTGCCCGTTTTTGTTATCCACTAGCCGTTTTCGCCGATCGTGACGGTCACGCCCGATTTTATCTGTATAGATTTGATGTTTTTTGGGGAATACTCCTTGTACCAAAGCCCAATATTCACGCGAAATTTCCTTGTTTTCTAGCAATCGATTTAAGATTGGCAAGATAAAAGGATTTTTAGCAAAAAGGACAGCCCCACTAGTTTCCTTGTCCAAGCGATGAACGACATAGCACGTACTTCCAACATAAGCAGAGACATGATTTAAAAGCGCCAGCTCTGCCGGTTCATTGGCATGTGTTTTCATACCTTCAGGTTTATTGACAATGATGATGTGTTCATCTTGGTATAATTCTTCCACAAGATTAGCTTTGCCTATTAAAATAGACTTTTCTGGATAATCTTCTTCGTCAAAAATCAATGTAATTTTATCATGTGGGTGGATAATGCTCTGCCAGTTAATCGCTTTTTGATTGACGAAGACATGTTTTTTGATACGCAAAAAATGGCGAATCTTCCGTGGAATCAAAAAATGTTCTTCCAGCAGTTCTTTGACTGTCATCTCTGGTAGACCTTGTGGAATCGTAATTGTAAAATGCATGATTTTATTGTAACAAAATAGTAGATGATTGCAAATAGTCAGCTAACTCTTGAACAATTTCTTAAAGTTTTCTAAACGAAACGCTTGATAAGAGGTCCTTTCTTGTCTGGATATGGAGAAGGTGATAGAATAGGGATATGAAAAAATTGAGTGAATTATTTGAAATAGTAGTGAATCATTTTAAAAAGGACAGTCCTGAGCGCCACCATCAAGAGGTGACAGAGGTGGAAGAAAGCGAATCACATTTGAGCCGGTCTGGAAAAAGTCGGAAAAAGCCGATTTCTCAACACCCATTTCGTCGATTTTGGCGTCGCTATCACCTGACGAAGATTGTCTTGATTTTGGGACTTGGTTTTGGTTTGGTGACAGGAGGCTATCTCTTTTATGTTGCCAAATCCACTAATGTGAATGATTTGCAGAATGCTTTGAAAGCAACAACAGCTATTTATGATAAGGACGGCAAAAAAGCTGGAAGTTTGTCAGGGCAAAAGGGAACTTACGTAGAGTTGTCCCAGATTAGTCCAAATTTGCAACATGCTGTCATTGCGACAGAAGACCGTTCTTTTTATAAAAATAGTGGGATTAACTATGGTCGTTTTATCATGGCGATTTTGACAGCGGGACGTTCGGGTGGTGGATCCACCATTACGCAGCAATTAGCCAAAAATGCTTACTTGTCTCAAGATCAGACTATTGAGCGGAAAGCAAAGGAATTTTTCCTCGCCTTAGAGTTAACCAAGAAATATAGTAAGAATCAGATTCTCACTATGTACCTCAACAATTCTTACTTTGGGAATGGTGTGTGGGGTGTAGAAGATGCCTCTAAAAAGTACTTCGGCGTATCTGCCAGTCAGTTGACCCTCGACCAATCTGCTACTTTAGCAGGAATGCTCAAAGGACCGGAACTATATAATCCGCTTGCTTCTATAAAAAACGCAACGAATCGACGCAATACCGTTTTACAAAATATGGTAGCAGCAGGTTATATCAATCAAAATACTGCAAACCAAGCAGCAGCAAATGGTTTAGGTAGTCAACTGGTAGATACTTATACAGGAAAATCGGCAGATTATCGTTATCCGTCTTACTTTGATGCGGTTATCAATGAAGCAGTGCGAGATTATGGCTTAACAGAAGCTGATATTGTCAATAACGGCTATCGCATTTACACAGAGCTCGATCAAAATTACCAAGCTAGCATGCAAGTCATTTATGACCGTAAAGATTTATTTCCACAAGCAGCAGATGGTACACGAGCTCAATCAGGAAGTGTAGCACTTGATCCAAAGACAGGTAGTGTTCGTGCTCTTGTCGGCCAAATCAATAGTACCAGTGCTGGTTTTAGAAGTTTTAACTATGCCACACAATCTTCAAGAAGTCCGGGCTCTACCATTAAGCCCTTGGCGGTTTACAGCCCTGCAGTTGCAGCAGGTTGGTCCATCAATAAAGAATTGGATAATAGTACAACAACGTATGGAAATTACACCGTGAATAACTATGCTGGGATTCAATCCAGTCCGACTGTACCAATGTATCAGGCTTTAGCGCAATCCTTAAATATTCCAGCGGTTGCTGCTGCTAATGAATTGGGACTGAAAAAAGTTTTTGAATATGGTAAAAAATTTGGCTTGAATATGGATAAAGTGGATCAGACTCTTGGGGTGGCTCTCGGTAGTGGCGTAACAACCAATCCGCTACAAATGGCACAAGCCTACTCGACTTTTGCAAATAATGGTGTTATGAATGATGCTCATTTGATTACCAAAATTGAAAATGCTAGTGGACAAGTCGTTAAAACTCATAAATCCACCTCGACCCGAGTGCTCAACCGCTCAACAACAGAAAAAATGACTAGTATGATGCTGGGAACATTTACCAATGGTACAGGTGTTTATGCAGCTCCTTACGGCTATGACATGGCTGGGAAGACAGGGACGACAGAGACTGACTTTAACCCAGATTTATCAGGAGACCAATGGGTTATTGGTTACACGCCAGATGTGGTTATCAGTCAGTGGTTAGGTTTTCCAAAGACAGATGAAAATCATTATCTGACAGGCACAAGTGCCAATGAAGCTTCAGCTATTTTCCGAAGTGTGGCAAATAGTATCTTACCGTATACAAAGGGTACGAAGTTCGGTGATGAAAATGCCTATGCAAAAAATGGTATTGCACCGGTTGATACGAGTGGTACAAATAACACTACGAATCAAAGTGACAATCGTTCAGATGTCTTGAAAGATGTGCAAGATAAAGCTAAGAATTTGGTTGACCAAGCTAAGAAAGCAATTGACGATGCTAAGATTCCTGAAAAAGCACAGAATTTTTGGGACACGGTTAAGAGTTGGTTCCAATAGACTTGTCAAAAATGGGCTTTCTTGATATAATAAACAAGATGGAGGCGTTATGGCACTAAAAAAAGCGAGTCTGGCGTGTACGGTTTGTGGATCGAGAAACTATTCAATCAAATTGAGTAGTACGCCAAAACCAAAACGTCTGGAAGTAAATAAATATTGTAAACATTGCAGTAAATATACAATTCATAAAGAAACTAGATAGGAGAAAGTTGTGAAATTCATCAGAGATACATTTCAAGTGTTAAAAGATACAACTTGGCCAACTAGAAAGCAAAGCTGGATAGATTTTATCTCAGTCATGGAATACACCGCTTTCTTTGTTGTTATTATTTATCTTTTCGATCTCTTTGTTACAAGAGGTTTAGTACGATTGTTAAATATCTTTTAATTTTTAACCTGCTTGCTATTTGTCAAGTAGGTTTTTATTGTAAAAAATAGCAGTTAAAAGGTTGCATTGGCTATTTTTATGGTATAATAGGGCTAGAAAGAAACCGAAGCCCACAGGCTTTTTTATTTAGGAAAGGAAGAACTCATGGACAGTTTTGATAAAGGCTGGTTTGTCTTGCAGACATACTCAGGGTATGAAAATAAAGTAAAAGAAAATCTTTTACAACGTGCACAAACCTATAATATGTTGGAAAATATTTTGCGCGTAGAAATTCCAACGCAAACGGTACAAGTGGAGAAAAACGGAAAAACCAAAGAAGTTGAAGAAAATCGTTTCCCAGGTTACGTCTTGGTAGAAATGGTGATGACAGACGAAGCATGGTTCGTCGTACGGAACACACCAAACGTAACAGGCTTTGTCGGCTCACATGGAAACCGCTCTAAACCAACACCGCTTTTGGAAGAGGAAATTCGCCAAATCTTGATTTCAATGGGACAAACCGTTCAAGAATTTGATATTGATGTGAAAGTTGGCGATACCGTACGTATCATTGACGGCGCTTTTGCAGATTATACGGGTAAAATCACCGAAATTGACAACAACAAAGTGAAAATGATTATTTCGCTATTCGGGAATGATACAGTTGCCGAAGTAAATCTAAACCAAATTGCTGAATTATAATCAAAAAGTGAGCTAGAAATCAATTTTTATAGTTATTGGTTTTGGCTCATTTTTTGTGCTATTTTGATGAAAAATAAACTCTTGTTGAAAATGTTTGCCTCAAATTCATCCACCAACTTCATTATATTTGACCTAATTTAACCGAACAAAAAAATAAAAAAGCCCGACTTTACGGGCTTTTCATTCGGTTAATTCCTGATAAGTCAGGTACTGAAAGGCGGTAGACGGATTTGAACCGACGATCAAGCTTTTGCAGAGCCGTGCCTTACCACTTGGCTATACCGCCACAACGTTTATTATTTTATCCTAAAAAATCGTTTTCGTCAAGAGTGTAGATTGGTTTCTCTTTGTAAAATTTTAGTGTTTTCCGATTAAATTTAATCATTAAAGTGGTGAAATTATCATTTTGATAAGCCAAAGAAAAGGTTGGATTGATAGTTTTTCTTGCTTTAGTTAAGGTAACAATAAGATAAACTTGTTTAGCTGAACCAACTGACTTCAAAAATATCAGCCACCATCTTCCTAAAAGTAAAGAAGTCATAAGTTAATTTCTCGTTACTTGCTTCCTTTTTTTAATAATTATATCCATCTCATATGACATTTCTAAAATTAAATGTTTGTATTTTTGGCTATGGGAACTTCTTTAACAAAAACAAATAAATGTTGCCAGCTATCAAATTGGAAGAAAAAGTTTAAGAAAAATAAAAAA
>NZ_KV810560.1:0-28070 GCF_001812815.1 Streptococcus sp. HMSC073A12
TATTATAACATGAAAAGGAGAAAAATGCTATGTTTGTAATAAAAACAGATTTAATGAAGTTGGGGTTTAGTTCATGGCAAGCTATGATGTTAGTTAAGCAAGCAAAGGCAAAATTGGCTAGTCAAGGGTTAACATGGTATGAAAGCAAAGGTCTTGGTCGTGTTCCGTTAGAAACCGTTGAGGAAATTTTAGGCGTAAAAATTGATGAAGCCGATTTGATTGACAAGGAAATAGCAGAACATGCCTAAAATTTCTAGCATTTATCCTATGCCAAATGGTACGTATAGAGCGACTGTTTCTCTAGGATTTGATGTTCAGACTGGTAAAAGGATACAAAAGTTTAAAAATGGCTTTAAAACGCAAAAGGAAGCTCAAGAGTGGCGCTTACGTATGCTTGCTGACTTTGGTAAAGGTTCTATAACCGTTAATAGCACAATGACCTTTAAAAAGTTTCTTGATGATTATTTTATACCAGACTATAAAAGCCAAGTAAGAAAACGTACTTTTGATATGACACAATCAAAATTTAAAAGACTGTCATATTTTGAGAATATGAAGTTATCGGATATTCAAGCTCCTCATGTTAAGCAATGGCAAAATTCAATGTTTATAGAGGGGTTGTCTAATAATTATATTCGTTCTGTTCATCAAATCTTACAACAAGTCTTTGATTTAGCAGTTAAACTAGGTATGTTATCAAGTAATGTTGCTAAAACGGTGGGAAACGTAAAGAAAGACCGCCCTAAAGTCGATTTTTGGACGGTGGAAGAATTTCAGCTATTTATTGGTACATTTGATAAATCTAATATCTATGAATTATTGTATTTTACTACATTTTGGTTTTTCTTTATGACTGGAGTTAGGACAAGTGAATTACAAGCTATTGAATGGTCTAAAATTGATTTTGAAAAAGGTACAGTTTTAATAGATTGTTCAATGTATTATAAAAATCAAAAAGAGTGGTATCTTACTGATACAAAATCTATATCAGGTGTAAGGCTTTTGTATCTCGATGATGATACATTAGAACATTTGAAATATTGGAAGAAAGCACAATCTCAAATAGGGGAATGTAAATTTGTATTTTCCATAGCAGATAGTCCGTTGGTAAAATCAACTCTTAAACGTGTTCTAAAATCTCATAGTGATTACGCAAAAATAAAATCAATAAGAATTCATGATTTAAGGCACTCTCATGCTAGTTTTATGCTCTCTCTAGGAATGAATGATTTAGAAATGCAAAATCGTCTAGGACATGCTGATATTAAGACCACACTTGGAACGTACTCTCATTTAAGACCAAATGCAATGAAAGAAGTAGCTACTAGAATGACTGGTAAAGTAGTGGTGAGCGACAATAACATCAGAAAAAGTAAATTTAATGGCAATCAGCATACTAAAAAATTTCAATCTAAAGTTTTATCTGACTAGCAAAGTCTGTCTGATTAAACTTTTGATTCCTACGGTAAACTATTGAAGTTTACCGTATTATTAGTTATAATTCATATACAAGGGGGTTCTATGATGAAAGATGTTCAATTAAAACAAAATCACGTTCGACATTCAAATTCTATCAGCGATTTAGAAAAAATGTTTGATGATGGAGAGTATGTAAGTGATGAAGAATTCCTTAAAAGTTATGAGTATGTCGAAACAAATGATGAAGGTTATGAAATATGGCATTTAAAACCACATATTCAAAAACAGATTAAAGATAAGTATGGTTTATAGGAAAAATTATTTTTTTGTTGTTAAATTGTTGTTAAAGCAAAATAAAAAGCCTTAGAAATATTGATTTCTAGGCTTTTTTTAGCTCATTAACTCTATTCCCACTCAACCGTTGCTGGTGGTTTGCTGGTAATATCGTAGACAATGCGGTTGACGTGGTCTACTTCATTGACGATACGAACAGAGATTTTTTGTAGTACTTCCCAAGGGATTTTAGCGAAATCTGCTGTCATCCCGTCGATAGAAGTAATAGCACGAATAGCAATGGTATAATCATAAGTTCGACCATCCCCCATAACACCGACCGAGCGAACACCAGTATTCACAGTGAAGTATTGCCAAATATCACGATCAAGTCCAGCTTTCACGATTTCTTCACGGAGAATGGCATCGGATTCGCGAACAGTTGTGAGTTTTTCTTCGGTAATCTCGCCCATAATACGAATGGCAAGTCCTGGGCCTGGGAATGGCTGACGCCAAACAATTTCATCTGGCATACCAAGTTCTGTACCAAGCGCACGAACTTCGTCTTTATAAAGTGTATTGAGAGGCTCAATCAACTCAAACTGCATATCTTCTGGCAGACCACCAACATTATGGTGAGACTTGATAGTTTGAGCAGTATCTGTACCAGATTCGATAACGTCAGTATAGAGCGTTCCTTGTGCGAGGAATTTTACATCTTTTAACTTGCTAGCTTCATCGTCAAAAACATAAACAAACTCATTACCAATGATTTTACGCTTTTGTTCTGGATCAGATACACCAGCTAATTTATCAAGGAAACGTTTGGCAGCGTCTGCTTTGATGATATTCAGACCGAATTTTCCTCCAAGGGAATCCATGACTTGATCTGCTTCGCCCTTACGGAGCAATCCATGATCTACAAAGATGCAGATAAGCTGGTCTCCGATAGCTTTTTGAAGAAGAACGCCAACAACGGATGAATCAACACCACCCGAAAGACCCAGAAGAACACGTTTATCGCCAACCGTTTCTCGAATTCGCTTGATTTGCATTTCAATAAAGTTATCCATTGACCAGTCGCCTTTGGCGCCACAAATATTCAAAGCAAAATTGCGTAGAATATCATACCCATAAACAGAGTGGCGTACTTCAGGGTGAAATTGAATGCCATAAATCTGCTTTTCAGGTTGTTCAATAGCTGCAAATGGACAGTCGGCAGAAGTACCAGTACGTACAAATCCTTTAGGAATTTCGGTGACAGCATCTCCATGACTCATGAGAACGATTTGATTTTCAGGAGTTCCTGCAAATAATTTAGAATCAGTATGAGTGAGCTCGGATTGACCGTACTCACGGTTTCCGGCATTTCCAGCAGGTACAACTTTCCCGCCTAATTTGTGAGTCAAAAGCTGCATTCCATAGCAAATTCCCAAAATTGGAATACCCAATTCTAAAATTTCAGGATCAATGTCAAATGCTCCTGCTTCATATACGGACTTTGGTCCACCTGACAAAATGATTCCGACTGGATTTATCTCACGAACCTCAGCAGCTGTGATTTTATTGCTTTTCAGCTCAGAAAAAACACCAATCTCGCGGATTCGGCGTGAAATAAGCTGATTGTATTGGCTCCCATAATCCAGTACAATAATTCTTTCAACATCTTGCAATTCAGTTGTAGTTGTCATTTCTTCCCTTTCTTAAAAGAATTTTCTTTTTTTATTTTAACACAAAATAGAGACTTTTTCCAATAACATTAAGTAGCGATTGACTTTTATTTCAATTGATAATACAATGAAGAGGGGAAATCATTCTTGAAAGGGGTTACTATGCTTCCAGCCTATATTAAAATTCACGATCAAATAAAAAAAGAAATCGACGAAGAAATTTGGAAAATCGGACAGCGATTGCCAAGCGAGCGCGATTTAGCTGAACAATTTGAAGTTAGTCGCATGACACTCCGTCAGGCAATCACTCTTTTAGTAGAAGAAGGAGTACTGGAACGTCGTATGGGAAGTGGTACATTTGTAGCCAGTACGCGAGTTCAGGAAAAAATGCGTGGCACAACTAGCTTTACAGAAATTATCAAAGCCCAAGGCAAGACACCATCGAGCCAGCTGATTTCTTATCGCCGAACATTGCCAAGTAAAGAGGAAGTCGAAAAATTAGGAATCGAAAAGACGGAAAACGTCATTCGTATGGAGCGGGTGCGGTATGCGGACAATATTCCTGTAGTTTACGAAGTCGCTTCCATTCCAGAGAAATTCATCAAAAATTTTAATAAAGAAGAAATTACGAAGCATTTTTTTCAAACCTTACAAGAACATGGCTATAAAATCGGAAAATCTCAACAGACCATCTATGCTCGTCTTGCAAAAGAAAAGATTGCGCAGTACTTAGAAATTCCTAGAGGACACGCCATTCTTGGTTTGACACAGATTTCTTATTTTGACAATGGCACCGCTTTTGAATATGTTAAAAGTCAGTATGTCGGCGAACGGTTTGAATTTTATTTAGAAAACAACTGATCTGTTTTACATAATTTAATATACGTAAACACCCTTGGTAATTTAAGAGTGTTTTTTAGTGAGTAAAGCTCTTCGCTAGTAGAGTTTATCTGTATTTTTTGATATAATAATCTTTATGGAAATTGAAAAAACCAATCGAATGAATGCTCTTTTTGAGTTTTATGCAGCGCTTTTAACAGATAAGCAAATGAATTATATTGAGCTTTATTATGCAGATGATTATAGTCTAGCTGAGATTGCTGAAGAATTTCAAGTTAGTCGTCAGGCTGTTTATGACAATATCAAACGAACAGAAAAGATTCTCGAAGACTACGAAATGAAACTGCACATGTATTCAGATTATATCGTCAGAAGTCAGATTTTTGATCAAATAATGGAAAAGTATGCAGATGATACCTATTTACAAGAGCAAATTTCGATTTTATCCAGTATTGACAATCGAGAATAGTGAATTGTCAGCTCAAAAATATCCAAACATCAATAACAATAACTAGGAGAAATACATTTTATGGCATTTGAAAGTTTAACTGAACGTTTACAGAACGTTTTTAAAAATCTGCGTCGCAAGGGCAAAATTTCAGAGAGTGATGTTCAAGAAGCGACCAAAGAGATTCGTTTGGCACTCTTGGAAGCCGATGTAGCTTTGCCAGTTGTTAAAGACTTTATCAAGAAAGTTCGTGAACGTGCTGTCGGACATGAAGTTATTGATACGTTAAATCCTGCTCAGCAGATTATCAAGATTGTTGATGAGGAATTGACCACTGTCTTGGGTTCTGATACGGCAGAAATTATCAAATCTCCAAAAATCCCGACTATTATCATGATGGTCGGTCTTCAAGGTGCTGGTAAGACTACGTTTGCCGGAAAGTTGGCCAATAAACTCAAGAAGGAAGAAGGGGCTCGTCCTTTGATGATAGCTGCTGATATTTATCGTCCAGCAGCCATTGATCAACTTAAAACTCTAGGTCAGCAAATCGATGTACCAGTCTTTTCATTAGGCACAGAAGTACCAGCAGTAGAGATTGTTCGTCAAGGCCTGGAGCAAGCCAAAGCTAATCACAACGACTATGTCTTGATTGATACGGCAGGTCGTTTACAAATTGACGAAAAACTCATGAATGAGCTGCGCGATGTCAAAGCACTAGCTCAACCAAATGAAATCCTCCTGGTCGTAGACGCAATGATTGGTCAAGAAGCCGCGAATGTGGCTCGCGAATTCAATGCTCAGTTGGAAGTAACTGGGGTTATTCTGACTAAGATTGATGGCGATACACGTGGCGGTGCAGCCTTATCTGTCCGGCAAATCACTGGCAAGCCAATTAAGTTCACTGGTACTGGAGAAAAGATTACCGATATTGAAACTTTCCACCCAGATCGGATGTCTAGCCGCATTTTGGGCATGGGAGATATGCTGACCTTGATTGAAAAAGCTTCTCAGGAATACGATGAACAGAAATCACTTGAGATGGCTGAAAAAATGCGAGAAAACACTTTTGATTTCAATGATTTCATCGACCAGCTAGATCAAGTGCAAAACATGGGACCAATGGAAGACTTGCTAAAGATGATTCCTGGCATGGCTAACAACCCTGCGATGAAGAATTTTAAGGTAGATGAAAACGAAATTGCTCGTAAACGTGCCATTGTATCATCTATGACACCTGTCGAACGGGAAAATCCCGACCTTCTTAATCCAAGTCGTCGCCGTCGGATTGCTGCAGGTTCTGGTAATAGCTTTGTCGAAGTGAATAAGTTTATTAAGGACTTTAACCAAGCAAAATCCGTCATGCAAGGTGTCATGTCTGGCGATATGAATAAGATGATGAAGCAAATGGGGCTCAATCCTAATAATTTACCGAAAAATATGCCAAATATGAACGGTATGGATATGTCAGCCCTTCAAAATATGGACATGTCCGCTTTAGGGGGAGCTGGTAATCCTGATATGAGCCAGATGTTTGGTGGCGGACTTAAAGGAAAAATTGGCGAATTTGCAACCAAACAAGCCATGAAACGTATGGCAAATAAAATGAAAAAGGCTAAGAAAAAACGAAAATAAACATATTTTGTAGTAAATGATGATTGGAATAAAGCAGTTCAATTTGGTGGGCTGTTTTATTTTTTTGAAAAACTATTGACATTTGATGATAAACGTGTATTCGAGAAATTTCAGGAGAACAATTACAACGCGCAGGTATCTGTCGTGCGTTGTGCTATGATAAATCAACCAGAACTTTTATTTGCTGATGAACCTACAGGTGCTTTAAACTCAAAAATCAGCCAGAAAGTGATGGAAAGTTTTAAAGAAATCAACAAAAAAGGTGTGACTATTGTTTTAGTCACTCATGATAGCAAGGTATCAGCTTACGCCAACCGAATTGTTTTTATGAAATATGGCAAAATACTTACTGAACTAGAACATATAAAAAAATAAAACCAAGATATTCAAAACGATAACGATATAACGATATTGATAATATAATAAGATCAGTTGTATAAAATTCAGTGATTCCAACCGATCTTATTTTGTATTGTGTATTATCTATTACAAAGTAAAGAAACGAATCTTTCAATAGACTCTTACATACATCTTTCCGAAAAACTATAATTTTCTTGAAAAAAATACAGGAGTGTGCTATACTTCTATTTATAGAAAATGATGGAGAATATCTTAATGAAACGCGAAATATTGTTAGAAAGAATTGAAAAACTAAAGGCCATCATGCCTTGGTACGTTTTGGAATACTATCAGTCTAAATTGACTGTTCCATACAGTTTTACAACCTTATATGAATATCTCAAAGAATATGATCGCTTTTTTCATTGGATTTTAGACTCTGGAATTGATGATGGGCCGCAGATTGCAGAAATTCCTATGTCAGTATTGGAAAATATGACTAAAAAAGATATGGAAGCGTTTATTCTTTACTTACGGGAGCGTCCATTGCTTAATGTTAATACTACACAGAACGGAGTATCGCAAACCACCATTAATCGCACTCTTTCTGCTCTCTCTAGCCTTTATAAATATTTAACTGAAGAGGTGGAAAATGAGAATGGGGAACCTTATTTCTATCGTAATGTCATGAAAAAAGTGTCTACTAAGAAAAAGAGAGAGACTTTAGCCGCGCGCGCTGAAAACATCAAACAAAAACTCTTTTTGGGCGAAGAAACTGAACAATTTTTGAATTATATTGATGAAGAATACCCTAAAAATTTATCAAATCGGGCTCTCTCCTCTTTTGACAAAAATAAAGAGCGAGATTTGGCAATCATAGCACTGCTTCTTGCATCTGGTGTTCGTCTATCCGAGGCAGTAAATCTTGATTTGAAAGACCTAAATCTTAAAATGATGGTCATTGAAGTTACTCGTAAGGGCGGGAAAAGAGATTCTGTCAATGTTGCAGCTTTTGCCAAAGCTTATTTTGAAAGGTATCTGGAGGTTCGCTCTAAACGTTACAAAGCGGAAAAATCAGACACTGCCCTCTTTTTGACAGAATATAGAGGTGTTCCTAACCGGATTGATGCTTCTAGTGTAGAAAAGATGGTTGCTAAGTATTCTGAAGATTTCAAAGTTCGAGTGACACCTCACAAACTCCGCCATACGCTGGCTACTCGACTTTATGATGCTACTAAATCTCAAGTTTTGGTCAGTCATCAGCTAGGACATTCCAGCACTCAAGTTACAGACCTCTACACCCATATTGTTAATGACGAACAAAAAAATGCATTGGATAACTTATAAAATAAAAAATTTGCATAATTTAAGGTATGCAAATTTTTTATTTGAATTGAGCTAAATGCTGCTAGTTTGTGCCCATGCTCATAGTTTCTGGTAGGGTACTACCGCCGTCAATGACGATTTGAGATCCTGTAAGATAGGAGGATTCATCACTACCTAAAAAGGCAAAGAGTTCCCCTACTTCTTGCGGTTTAGCTAATCTTTTCATTGGAACAGCGGCCGCAATATCTTGAATAGGAACTTCTGGATGTTCTGGGTTGGATTCCAGGGCCATTTTTTCGACCATCGGTGTCCGAGCATAGCCTAGCTGGCTGCAGTTAACCCGGATATTGCGATCGGCATATTCTACTGCCAAGGCCTTGGTTAAGCCGACCAGAGCTGCCTTGGTCATCGCGTAAGCTGCTTCTCCAGCATCAGCAACCAAATCGCCTGTCACAGATGATGCGATGACGATAGCGCCTGCTCTCTGTTTCAACATGGGCTTGATGGTTGCCTGACAAGTGTTCCAAACGCCCTTGATATTGACATTAATATGTTGATCCCGTATCTGGTCTGTCATTTCTTCAAAGGGCGCCAGCTTGCAGATACCAGCATTACAGCAGGCAATATCAAGATGCCCAAAGGCTTGGATAGTCTGAGAGACAGCCGCTTCCAAATCTTCTAGACGACTGACATCACCGATATAGCTGATAATATCTATTTGATAGCTGTCACGAAGTTCTTGAGCAGTTGCTTCTACTTGAGGGTCTCGATCAAAAAGGCAGAGCTTGGCGCCATATTTAGCATAGACTGAGGCAATGCCCTGACCCAGACCGAGAGCCGCTCCAGTAATCAAAGCAACTTTTCCATCTAATTTAGCCATAGTAACCATCCTTTCTAAAACGAAGAAGTCTGACAGATTTTTGTGACATTTTATGATGTATTTCTAACTTTAGTCTAGTACTTTTCTAGTTGCTTGTCAATATAATAATGAAGGAAAACCTCGCATTTGCTATGATGTTTCGTCCTCTTTATAAAAAATCTATCCAATAATTTCTGTAGGGTTCGATAATAAGGAACTTGCTCCAAAGCGGATATTCTTCAAGCGATTATTGGCTGTGGTGTATCCCAGAAGCATCTGAACATTCTGATAACCAACTTCTTCAAACTATAGAAAAAACATCCTTAGTTAAATAAATGTAAGAATGTTTTTATTTTGTTATAGTCTTGTGATTTAGCCAACCACTGCTTCTGCAATTTCTTCTTGGCTAATTCCAGCGAAATAGCGAGAAATATCCAGGTTTTCAAGAGCATTTAAAACATCTTCTCTTTCATATTTAACACCCTTGAGGACTTCTTCTACTGCTGCTACATCTTCGATTCCAAAGAAATCTCCGTAAATTTTGATGTTTTCGATTTTTGACTGAACAACATTGGCAAAGATTTCCACTTTACCGCTAGTAAATTTGGTACTACGATGAACATTGTACTCTGGCGATTTGCCATAGTTCCAATCCCAAGTAGCAAATTTAGTTTCCTTGATATGGTTGATTTCAGCTAGTTCATCATCGGAGAAGACATATTCTGTCATTTCTGGATATTCTTTCTTCATATAGTCTAGCAGGAGGTCGCGAAATTGCTCGACAGTAATCTTTTCAGGCAATTCATCAATGATATTGGTTACACGAGCTCGAACAGACTTAACACCTTTGGACTCGAACTTGTCCTTGGAAACTTTTAAGGCATTCGCTAAGACGGATAATTCTACGTCAAAAAGCAGGCAGCCGTGGTGCATGATTCGACCATTGATGTAGGCCTGAGCATTGCCACAGAACTTTTTACTGTCAATTTCCAAATCGTTGCGCCCTGTAAATTCGGCTTTTACACCTAATGCTTCCAAGGTCTTGATGACCGGAATAGAGAAGCTCTTAAAATCAAAGGCTTTGTTCTCAGATTCTTTGGAAATAATGGTGTAGTTAAGATTGTTATAGTCATGATAGACAGCTCCGCCTCCACTGATACGACGAACAACCTCAATGCCATTTTCACGTACAAAATCTCGATTGATTTCCTCCACGGTATTCTGATGACGTCCGACAATGATAGAGGGTTTATTGATCCAAAGCAAGAAAATCATATCTTCATCAAGGAGATGCTTGAAAGCATATTCCTCAAGAGCGATATTAAAAGCTGTATCGTTACTATTATTGATAATGTATTTCATAGTGTCTCTTATCTTTTCTTAGGGGCATGGATAGCCATGCCGAGTACGTCTGCAAATGCTTCGTACATAACTTCTGAGAATGTCGGATGACCGTGAATGGTCTTGAGCATTTCTTCCACCGTGATTTCCATTTCGATGATAGTAGAGGCTTCATTGATTAACTCGGCTGCAGCGGGACCGATGATGTGAACACCGAGAACTTCTCCGTATTTCTTATCAGCAATCACTTTGACAAATCCTTGAGCAGCATCAGATGCAATTGCTCGTCCGTTTCCTGCGAAGTTGAATTTGCCGATAGCTACATCGTATTTTTCGCAAGCTTGTTCTTCTGTCAGACCGACTGCTGCAACTTCTGGCAAAGTGTAGATGGCTGCTGGAGTTAGATTTAATTTAGCAACTACATGATTGCCTTTGAGAGCATTCTCTGCAGCTACTTCTCCCATACGAAAAGCTGCATGCGCCAACATCTTGGTACCGTTAATGTCTCCGGGTGCGTAAATTCCTGAAACAGAAGTTTCCATATATTCATTGACCTTGATACGACCGCGGTCTAGTTCAAAGTCAACCTCGCCAATTCCCTCCAAATCAGGCACGCGTCCGATAGAAAGCAAAGCTTTATCAGCTATGATATCTTCCTTTCCTGCAACTTTGATGCAGAGCTTGCCATTTTCTTCGATAATTTCTTCCAACTTGGTCTCTGTCAAAATGGTCATGCCCTTGCGTTCAAGAATGAGCCGAAGGTTCTTAGAGACTTCTGCATCCATAGCTGGAACAATCCGATTCATCATTTCGACAACCGTCACCTTACTGCCAAAGGTCATGAAAGCCTGTCCTAGCTCAATACCAACAACGCCACCACCGATGATTACTAAACTTTCTGGAACTTCCTTCATACCCAGGATATCATCGCTAGTCATGACAAGTGGTAATTCCATACCTGGAACGTTAATCTTGCTGACTTTTGATCCACCAGCTAAGATAATTTTCTTGGTTTCAAGAAGTTCAGAACCGTTCACTAAGACATTCTTATCTTTGGTAATGGTACCAATTCCTTTGTGAACATCAACATCATAGCTGCGAAGCAGACCTGCAACACCTCCGACAAGTGTGTTGACAACCTTGTTTTTGGTTTCCAGAACTTTATCCATATTGACGGTAAAGCTTGGATTTTCAATGATAATTCCGCGGTTTGCTGCATGGTCTAGGCTTTCAATAATTTCTGCATTGTGAAGATAGGTCTTAGTCGGGATACAGCCACGGTTGAGGCAGGTTCCACCTAGTTCAGATTTTTCAACAAGGGCAATCTTGCCTCCTAATTGAGCTGCTTTAATCGCTGCCACATAGCCAGCTGGTCCGCCACCAATAACCACAATATCATAAGCGTCATCACTCTTATTATCGTCGTTAGAAGTTGTGGTTGCAGTTGGTGTTGAACTAGCATCTGAAGCAGCCACAGTAGTCGGAATATTTTCTCCTTCTTCGCCCAGATAACCGATAACTTCCGTTACAGGAACAATCTCACCGTCTCCTTTTAAGATAGCAATCAAGTAGCCGTCTTCCTCTGCTTCTAACTCCATGCTGACTTTATCTGTCATGATTTCTAGAAGGATTTCTCCTTCTTTTACAAATTCGCCAACTTTTTTATTCCATTGAACAATCTGTCCTTCTGTCATATCAACGCCGGCTTTTGGCATAATTACTTCTAAGGCCATGTTTTTATTTTCCTCTCATTTAAACTTTCTCTTATACCAACATTGAAATTGGGTCTTCAATCAGTTCTTTTAGGTCTTTCATGAATTTAGCACCTGCCATACCGTCCACGACTCGGTGATCGATGGTTAATCCAAGACTCATAATTGGTCGAATCACAATTTCTCCGTTTACTACGACTGGTTTTTCAACGGTTGAACTGACTCCCAAAATCGCCGAATTAGGCTGATTGATAATTGGTCCGAAGGATTGAACACCAAACATTCCTAGATTGCTAATCGTAAAAGTTGAGTTTTGCAGCTCACTTGGGGCTAATTTCCCGTCTAAAGTCCGACCAATCACATCCTTAAAAGCAACAACTAACTCAGACAGACTCATTTTTTCGGCATTGTAAACCACTGGTGTCATAAGCCCGTTATCCATACCAACAGCCATAGCCAGATTGACATACTTATGCATGATAATGGTTTGCCCATCTTCTGTCAGAGACGAATTGAGATAAGGGTGCTTCATTAAGATTTTAACAACTGCCATAGAAAGTAAATCCGTAACCGCCATTTTCTTTCCTGTCGCTTCCATAATTGTCTCTAAAACCCTCTTGCGCAGCGCTAGCAACTCTGTCATATCTACATCATAATTGAGAGTGAAAGTTGGTGCTGTCAGATAAGAATCCACCATTCGTTTAGCAATGACCTTCCGCATTGGCGTCATTGGAAGGCGCTTAATTTCTCCATAAGGAGTGGTGTTGTCAGGTATTTCTTCCGCTTTCTCAATTTGAGCCGGAGACTTGATACTGTCTGAGTCAACATTTTCAGGCAGCAAAGCCAGAATATCCTTTTTCATAATCCTGCCGTGCACGCCTGTCCCTTGGATTTCCTGCCAAGCGATGTTATTTTCTTCTGCAATACGTTTTGCAAGGGGCGTAATTTTCACAATATTGAATTCTCGATAACTTTCAATATCTTCTTTGTGAATGCGTCCCTTTGCGCCAGTACCAGATACGTCATAGAGATTGATACCCAAATCATCTGCTAATTTTCTAGCAGCAGGGGTCGCTCTTAACTTATCATCAGTCATAGCTTCTCCTATTTCTTTTTTATTGATTGTTCTTTAATCTTGAACTGTTTTTGTATTTACATAATTTTGGTTATGTATAAATGTTGTAGCCAATATCAATTTCAGTTTTATTCTTTATTGTAAGTCTTACGGATAACCTCTTTGATACTTTCAACTGTCGGAATCATAGCATTTTCAAGATTCTGAGCATAAGGCATAGGAACATCTTCGCCAGCACAACGGCGAATTGGTGCATCCAAATAGTCAAATGCTTCTGATTCGGAAATGATAGCAGAAATTTCACCGATATAACCACTAGTTTTGTGGGCATCATTGACTAGAACGACTTTTCCTGTTTTTTTGACTGAGTTGATAATGATATCCTTGTCCAGAGGCACCAAGGTACGAGGATCAACCACTTCTACTGAAATGCCTTCTTCTACCAATTCTTCAGCTGCTTGCATAACCCTACGGAGCATTTTTCCATAGGTCACAACTGTCACGTCCGTTCCCTCTTTTTTGATGTCACCAACACCGAGAGGGATTGTATAATCAGGATCAAGCGGAACTTCGCCTTTTTGGTTGAATTCTGACTTGTACTCAAGAATAATAACAGGATTGTTGTCGCGGATAGAAGATTTTAGCAACCCTTTCATATCCGCAGGAGTGCCAGGTGCCACGACCTTTAAACCTGGAATGTGGGTAAACCAAGATTCCAAAGATTGTGAGTGTTGAGCAGCTGATCCGACACCATTTCCAGCTGCGCAGCGAATTGTCATCGGAACCTGACCTTTACCACCGAACATATAACGCGTTTTAGCAGCTTGGTTGACAATTGCATCCATGGCAATGACAGAAAAATCCATAAAAGTCATATCTACAATTGGGCGTAGTCCAGTCATGGCCGATCCTGCTGCAGCTCCTGAAATAGCTGCTTCAGAAATTGGACAATCACGTACTCGTTCTGGACCGAATTCTTCTAACATTCCGACAGATGTTCCGAAATCTCCTCCGAAAATACCGACATCTTCTCCCATTAACAACACATTTTCATCGTGACGCATTTCCTCAGACATAGCAAGGATAATGGTATCACGGAAGGACATTGTTTTTGTTTCCATTTTATCTCCTCTCTTAGTCCGCGTAAATATCTTCAAAAGCTGACTCAAGCGGTGGGAATGGACTTTCCTCTGCAAATTTTACAGATGCTTCCACTGCTTCTTTAACCTCTGCTTGGATAGCTTCTAACTCTTCGTCGCTTGCAATCTGATTTGCTAGCAAGTATTTACGAAGAGTTTCGATTGGGTCTTTTTTCTTCCACTCCTCTACTTCTTTGCGCGTTCGATACTTACCAGGATCAGAAGAAGAATGTCCTAACCAGCGATAAGTAACACTTTCAATCAAGACAGGCCCTTTACCACTTCGAACGTATTTAACAGCTTTTTGAAAACCTTCATAGACCTCAATAACGTTGTTCCCGTCTGGGATAAAGATGCCAGGAATACCATAGGCAGCACTCCGCTCATGAATGTGCTCTATATTGGTCATTTTCTTAATATCCGCAGAAATACCATATCCATTATTGATACAATAGAAAATCACTGGCAAATTCCAAATAGAAGCCATATTAACCGCTTCATGAAAAATACCTTCGTTCGTTGCTCCGTCACCAAAGAAGCAAACCACGATTTTATCTGTTTGGTGCATTTGCTGAGTGAGGGCGGCACCGACTGCAATTCCCATGCCTCCGCCAACGATACCATTTGCTCCTAAGTTTCCGGCATCCAAATCAGCAATGTGCATGGAGCCACCTTTTCCTTTGCAGGTTCCGTTATATTTGCCCATGATTTCTGCCATCATGCCGTTCAGATCAATTCCTTTGGCAATCGCCTGACCATGACCACGGTGGTTAGAAGTAATCAAATCATCAGGATTGAGGGCCAGCATAGCTCCAACGCTAGCTGCTTCTTCTCCAACAGAAAAGTGAGTCATTCCTGGAACTTTCCCCTTTTTTACGAGTTGGGCAATTTTTAAGTCCATCCGACGGCTCTCTTCCATTTTACGAAACATCTCTAGCATAAGATTTTTATCTAAAGTTGACATAGTCGAGCCTTTCTATGAGTGTAATTCTATAATTTCATTCTATCCAAACTAAAAAATACTGTCAAAATTTATGCTTGAACAATTTCACAAAGAAAAATCAGCTAACCTTGCTGGCAAGCTGATTTGAATTGACTAAATAAAAATTTCACAAATAGATTTTTCTACTTTTTCCCAAAATCCTCTATCATTCGATCGATTTCCGAACAACTTGGTGTTGTCAAAATATAATGAACATCTCCTTGTAAGTCTGCAAATGCCTTTGGCATGATTTTGACTGCTTTTAATTTATCGCCGTACTTTGCACGCAATTCTTCTTCTGAATACACATAATTTGAGGTTGAACGGCGTGAAGTAACCAAGCCATATTGTGCTTCGACTTGAGGTTGTGGGAAAGGTTCGCCATTCACAATATCTGCATATCCACGATAAAGGTCAATGGAGTGAGCAAAGTTATACAAATCAATCGTAAAAGCACCTGCTGGACGATTATTGTATTCTATGGCAATATAATCATCTCCGTCACGGAAAAATTCAATATGAAAGAAGCGTTCTTTCATGCCAAACGCTTTAATGATAGCTTCCCCATATTGACGTAACTTGGGATCCATGTCTTTTATAATATAATATGAGTTTTCATAATGATTCAAAACTAAGTCTAAAGGAGTATAAGCATAGTCGAAAGTTGTTGAAAACACAATATTTCCCTTTGAATCCAGTAATCCGTCAAACGTACAAATTTGTTCAGAGTCAACGAATTTTTCAAAGAAATAAACGGTTTGCTTATCCCACTCTTGTTTAAATTGTTCAACATCTTCAGTAGTTTCAAGTTTATAAGTTCCTGCTGCGCCAACTCCATTGTCTGGCTTCGCAATCATCGGAAGTCCAATTTTACTGACAGCCATGTCAACTGCCTGCAAGGTTTTTACAATTTGACCAGGAACGACAGGAACTCCAGCCTTTTTAAAGAGTTTCTTCATTTCAGACTTAAATTTTGTCTTTTTCAAGTCTTTTGGCTTTGGTCCTACAACATTAAATTGTTCACGCAATTTTGCGTCTTGCTCCAACCAATATTCATTGTGTGACTCAATGCGGTCAATTGGTCCGTGCTTGTAAAAAAGGAAGGCTACAGCACGTTTCACTTCATCAAGATTTTCTAAATTTTCCACACGAAAATATTCTGTTAAAGCATTTTTCAACGGTTGATCTAGTTGATCATAAGGTTCTTGCCCGATGCCCAAAACAGTAATTCCTTTATTTGCAAGTTCAACAGTAAATTGTTGAAAATTTTGCGGATAATAAGGTGAAATAACGATATAGTTCATAATAGTGTTTCCTTTCTAATCATAGGTTTAATTGATTGAGAAAATAAGGCATTTGCTTGCGCCACCAAATCCAGTCATGCGAAACATCATATTCCCATTCAGCAAACCATGCTGGAATGTTCTTATGTTCAAAGGCTTCTTTTAAGGTGTAGAAAGAAGGCAGTCCGTCCTGTTCCCATGCACCAAGTCCTGTACAGACAATGATATCAGCATTGCGATAGCGGTCAATAAACCAACCGTCGTTTTGATTCCAAATGTAATCTGCTGGTGAATTTTGATAAATTGCTTCATCATCTAAACAATCACCGACAAAGAAGCGGGCATCGTAAACTCCGCTGAGGGCGATGACCTTGTTAAAGACATCGGGGTGCTGGAGAAAGAAATTAACAGCGTGATAGGCTCCCATAGAACAACCTGTCGTCATCATTGGATCAAACCAACCTGTTTTATGCTTGATAAAAGGAATGGCTTCCTCAATGACATAGCGCTCATAAGCTCGGTGCATTTCCGCGCGGTCGTGAGGAGCTTTCCAATCAGCCAGCCAGCTTTCACTATCTACACTACTCAAAGTGAAGAATTGAATTTTTCCTGTTTCGATAAACCATGAACAAGCCTCAATCATACCAAAATCTGCATATTCATTGTGACTGCCTCCTGATGAAGCAAAAACGACTACAGGCATTCCAGCGTGCCCGTAACGATTCACATACATTTCACGATTTAAATGACCACTCCAATGACTTAAAAATTCAACATGCATATAAATTCTCTCCTCATATTCTTAATTAATTTATTTACCATTTTTCACTAAAGAAGCGAAGACAATCAGGTAAATGCTCAGCCCAAGCCATTTCATTGTGTTCTGCCCCAGCTTGAATATGAAACAATAGATTTTCCAAATCTAAACCGCCCGCAATTAACTGACGAAAGTAGGTTAATGACGAATCAATGTAAGCTTGCTTGATATTGCCAGCCATCAAGGTTTTATCGGTGTCATCTGCTTCTTCTGTTCCAACATAAATATAAATACGCTGATCTGCTAATAAGTTATGGCGTTCTATATAACGATTGAACGCTTCCTGATGCAGCCAGTTTGCAGATGAGAAAACACCCAAGCAGCCAATTTGCTCTTGGTATTCAATTCCCATAAACTGTGTAATGTTTCCGCCTAAAGAAGAACCAACCATAGCCGTGTGCGCTCGGTCTGACTTGGTACGATAATACTCGTCAACAAAGGGTTTTACAACTTCCATGACAAACTCCGCATACTCTGTCCCCTTGCCGCCAAATTGCATACCTGGAATAGTTGATTCTTGATATTTCCATGCAGAATACTCATTCATTCGATTAAAACCGTCATTGTCAATCGCCACCACAATCATTTTTTCAATATCGGGATTTCTCTTAATCGTTGGAATGATTTTCCAAGAATGTCCACTAAAAGACTCTTTACTATAAAGGATATTTTGACCGTCGTGAAAATAAACTACAGGATAGGATTTCTGAGTATCTTGCTCATAATTTCTAGGAAGTAGCACTCGAACACGACGCTTTTGTTTGCTATAAGGCACTTCTAATGCATGTTCCCTTACTTCAAGGTAAAAATAGGATTGATTCATTGTCAGAAAACTTTCTATTTTCAAAATTTTTATTTATTATATCATAAAATATACAAAAAAGTTAGGGAATTCCTAACTTTTTAATACTTTTATAACAAATCATCATTATTTCTATCTTTTCCAAAAGAAAACTAGAGATTTTGATAATTTTTGATAGCTTGTAGCGCTCGTTTTGCTATTTTTTCATAGCGTTCTTTTTTGTCTCGAATGCGTGGACCGTCCAACTCCTTGATAATTCCAAAATTGACATTCATTGGCTGGAAATGTTTGCTATCAGCATGCGTGATATAATGAGGTAAGCTTCCAATAGCAGTTGTTTCTGGAAAGACCAGAGCTTCTTCTCCATTGAAAAGTCTAGTTGCATTGATACCGGCTACCAGCCCAGATGCAGCGGATTCTACATACCCTTCTACACCGGTCATCTGACCTGCAAAGAAGATATTCTCTTGTTTTTTAGACTGGAACGTCTGTGTCAGGAGATTTGGTGAATCCATGTAAGAATTGCGGTGCATAACTCCATAGCGAACAAATTCTGCATTTTCTAATCCCGGAATCATCCGAAAAACGCGCTTCTGTTCACCCCATTTTAGATGTGTTTGGAAACCAACAATATTATAAAGGCTTCCAGCTGCATTGTCTTGACGAAGCTGAACGACTGCATAAGGTGTCTTAAATCCACCGTCACGAGGTCCTTTATAGTCATCTGGGTATTCCAAACCAACTGGCTTCATAGGACCGTAGAGCATGGTTTTTATTCCTCTTTTTGCTATCACCTCAATCGGCATACAGCCTTCAAAGTATTTTTCTTTTTCAAAGCTATTTAACGGTGCTTCCTCGGCATTTACCAAAGCGTCATGAAAAGCCATAAACTCATTCTTAGTCATAGGAGCATTGAGATAAGCAGCCTCTCCCTTGTCATAGCGAGATTTGAGGTAAACTTTCTCCATGTCAATTGTATTGACATCTACAATCGGTGCTGCTGCATCATAAAAGTAAAATCCAGCTCCACCATTTAGCGCGTGAATCTTTTCAGCAAGTGTATCACTTGTCAAAGGTCCCGTCGCAATAACAGTAATCGTATCATCAGGAATTTTGGTGATTTCCTCACGAATAACTTCGATTAAAGGATGGTTTGTCACCTCATCAGTCACCATTTGTGAAAAACCGTCACGGTCAACTGCTAACGCTCCTCCGGCCGGTACACGCGTAGCTTCTGCTGCTCGCATAATGATTGAATCCAAACGGCGCATTTCTTCTTTTAACAAACCAACCGCATTCGTTAGCGAATCCCCCCGTAGAGAATTCGAGCAGACTAGCTCTGCAAAATCACTAGTCTTATGTTGCGGAGTAGATTTCACTCCTCGCATTTCATACAGCTTAACAGGAATACCGCGTTTAGCAATTTGATAAGCTGCTTCGCTGCCAGCCAGACCAGCTCCTATGACATTGATATAAGATTGAGACATGAAACAAATACCTCTTTGGGAGGAGACTCCCACAAATCTTTCTAATTATTCTTAACCATTATAACAGAAAAAGCCCCTACTGACGAGTGAGACTTTCTAGAACGCAAATACACTAACTTATTAGTATCCATCCTCAAACATTGGTGTAAAGAATATAATGATTGGTCATGTATCTATTTCTTTAACATTTTTTCCAGATAAGCAATTTTAACAAAATCCTTATCATTATTTTGGTCATTTCGATAGGAATCTTGCGAAGATGCTGTGTAAATCTTAAGATATTGTTCAGCATCAGGAAGAAAATAAACTACCCCTGCTGTTTCATGTTTTACCAATTCATCTAAAGGAATCCCAGCAAAGTTTTCCAAAGTATTCATGCTACCAAACTCAACCGATAGATTTCCTTTTTGAAATTCGTGCTCGTGCAAATCTACTAATTGGTAGTCAAGCCGGTTCATAATCGTTTCAATCTTTTTAAAATCATAAATTCGTACCTCATCAGGTGCGTCCCATCCCCTAGGATCTCCTGGAACATGGATATCAATATCTCGTGCTTGCCAGTCGTGGCCAGTTACCTGTTCAAGCCCTAGTGAACCCATAAGCAAGGGAGTGATTCCAATTCCGTTCAATTCCTTTGCAATCTTTAAAAATTCATCAAATTTCTCTTTCATACAGTTTCCTTTGCTATATATAAAGAAAGTTTACATAAAATAAATTACGTAAACATCTTTAGCTTATTTTACTTTTTCTTCTTCGTAATCCCCATTGCTGCAGACAACTTGCTTGCCTCCACCACGAACTTTCTTTTCTACAAGATACTGACCGCATTTCGGACAAGAGCGAACAACCGGTTTATCCCAAGAAGTAAAGTCACAATCTGGGTAGCGATTGCAGCCATAGAAAAGGCGATTGCGTTTGGTTTTGCGCTCAATGATTTGCCCTTTGTGACACTTAGGACACTCTACACCGATTTCTTTGACAATCGCTTGAGTATGACGACAGTCAGGAAAATTGCTACATGCATAGAATTTACCATAGCGGCCTAACTTGATAACCATAGGACTTCCACAAACTTCGCAATCAAAACCAGCCGGTTCGTCTTTAATTTGAATTTTCTCCATTTCAGTTTCTGCTTTTGCAACTTCTTTTTCAAATGGCTTATAAAATTCATCAATGACCTTTTGCCATTGCTCTTTTCCTACTTCGACATCATCTAGCTTAGCTTCCATATCAGCGGTAAACTTCACATTGACAATATCTGGGAAGAATTCAACAATCAGAGAGTTCACGATTTCTCCCAGTTCAGTTGGCTCAAAGCGCTTAGAAACTAATTTGACATAGTAGCGTTTTTGAATAGTTTCAATTGTTGGTGCATAAGTTGACGGACGCCCAACGCCATTCTCCTCCAAGGTCTTAATTAAAGTTGCTTCTGAATAACGTGCTGGTGGTTGAGTAAAATGCTGCTCAGGATTGGTGTTGATACGCTTAACCAAATCACCTTTTTTCATGTCTGGCAGCATTTTGTTTTTATCAGAGTCGTTATAAATAGCTAGATAACCATCAAATTTAACCTGACTACCATTTGCAGCAAATTGAACACCATTTTGCTCTAACTTCACACTCATCGTGTCAAATACCGCAGCAGTCATTTGACTCGCCACGAAACGATTCCAAATCAACGTATACAATTTCAATTGATCTTTATCTAGATATTTTGCGATATTGTCAGGTGTATTAAATACACTTGAAGGACGAATCGCTTCATGGGCGTCTTGTGCGCCAGAAGCATTTCGGACTCTACTGCCGTGTTTAGAATATTTCTCACCAAAACGATCTGTAATGAAGGTTGCAGCTTCATTTTGAGCTACCGGACTAATTCGAGTGGAATCTGTACGCATATAGGTAATCAAACCTTGCACACCAGATCCGATATTAATTCCTTCATAAAGCTGCTGAGCAACCATCATCGTCTTACGAGTTCGGAAATTAATTTTATTGGCAGCGTCCTGCTGCATAGATGATGTGGTATAAGGCAGCGGAGCATTGCGCTTGCGTTCCTTTTTCTCAACGCTTTCGACAGTAAATTCATCACCTTCAATATGAGAAAGAACATTTTTTACATCATCGTTGGTAGCAAGCTTCATCTTCTTGCCATTCATGCCATAAAAGCTGGCTTGAAATTGACGAGTTCCTTTTTTGAAAGTTCCGTCAATCGTCCAATACTCTTTCGGCTTAAAAGCATTGATTTCATTTTCACGGTCAATGATGAGTTTCAAGGCAACAGATTGCACACGTCCAGCTGACAATCCCTTTTTGACTTTTTTCCAGAGAATTGGAGAGATAGAGTACCCCACAATACGGTCAAGGACACGACGCGCTTGTTGAGCATCTACCAAATCCATGTCAATCTGGCGCGGTTCTTTAAAAGCATTTTTTACTGCATCTTTCGTGATTTCGTTGAAAACAACACGATTTTTATCTGTCTCGTCCAGATTTAAGATATGAGCCAAATGCCAAGAAATAGCTTCTCCTTCACGGTCCGGGTCACTTGCAAGATAGACTTGTTTCGCTTTTTTAGCTTCTTTTTTCAAATCATTGATAAGAGGCCCTTTCCCGCGAATATTGATATATTCTGGCTCATAGTTGTTTTCAAAATCGATGGACATGGTAGACTTTTTCAAATCGCGAATATGTCCAACGCTAGCTAAAACTTTGTAGTTCCGCCCTAAATATTTTTCAATTGTTTTTGCCTTAGCTGGCGACTCTACAATCACCAGATTTTTTTTAGCTGTTATTTTTTTCTTTGTTTTTGTTGCCAATCTAAACACCTTCTAAAAGTAATAAACCTCATAGAGTTTAAACTATTTTTTTCAAGATGTCAACTAGTAGCATTCTCTTATAGGAGAACTTGTTTTAAAATTGGAATTCAGAAAGTACGTCAGCCCCTGATGTGATGCATTTCGCTCCCTCCTGAATCAAATGATGACAGCCATCACTTCTTCCATCTAAAATGGACCCTGGAATAGCAAATACATCTCGCCCTTCTTCCATTGCTCGCTCACAAGTAATAAGGCTGCCTGAGCGCATTTTGGCATCAGCAACAATAACCCCTCTGCACAATCCTGCTATAATCCGATTACGCTCTGGAAAATGAAATTTTAATGGCTCTGCTTCAGAACTATATTCACTAAGTACTAGATGATGTTCTCCCAAATACGATTGGAGTTTTTTATTCGCCCTTGGATAAAAAACGTCTAGACCCGTTCCGATAACTGCAATTGTTCGACCACCATTTTGCAATGCTGCCATGTGAGCCGAGGTATCAATTCCGCGTGCTAAACCACTCACGATAACCAATTCATTGTTTAGCTCTTTAATAATCTTTTGAACGGATTGACTGCCTACTCGGCTACTATTCCGACTTCCTACAACAGCTACTTTAGGTAATTTTAGCAAATCCAAATTACCTTTATAAAAAAGAAGAACGGGTGGATTATAAATTTCACTCAAATCCCAAGGATACACATCATCCAAGATAGAAAAAGACGGAAATTTTTCAAATTCTTGACATAACAAATCATCATCTAGCTGCAGATATTTTTCAATGAAAAGAGCTGGATTACGGCATTCCGACACAACTGCCATATCTTTTACTGATAATTCTTTTTCTTGTATCTCAGCATACGAGAGAACATTGATGACCTGCTGATTGGTCAAGCCAGCTTCTTTTAATTTATAGATATCAAAATTATCCATTTTATCATTCCTTTTACTTTTTAATTACACTTCACTTATATTATTCGTAAAAGGAATTAAAAAAACGAGAATTTCTCGCTTTTCACATTTTATCTAATTCTTTAATAATTCGAGCTGGGTTTCCAGCCAAAACAACATTATCACCATAAGATTTGGTGACAACCGATCCCGCTCCAACGACGACATTGTCTCCTAATGTTACTCCAGGCAAAATCGTTACACCGCCACCCGCCCAGAAATTATCGCCAATGGTAATTGGTGCACCGTATTCTATACCTGATATGCGTTCTTGTACATCTAAAGGGTGGAGAGGGGTCAGAAGTTGACAATTTGGTCCAAACAATGCATTTTTTCCAATAGTAATTGGAAAAACATCAAGCATGGTCAAATTCCAATTAGAATAGAAATTTTCTCCTAAGTGAATGTTGATACCATAATCGCAGACAAAGTTTGGTTTCATCGAAATGTTCTCACAAGTTGAGCCGAACCATTCTTTTACGAGTTTACTTCTTTTTTTACCGTCCTGTTCTGCATTAAATGCGTATTGAAATTGACGAGAACGTGTTACCAATTTTCGTAATTCGGGATCTTGCGGATTGTATAATTCTCCTGCAATCATTTTTTCATATTCAGTTTTCATTGACTTCTCTTTTCATTCTTGATAAGTGAATGGTTAGATACATTTGTTCATCATCAGACGTCTGATAATTGCGCGTCTGCTTGAGATATTGGGTAATCTTTGTTGTCGTTTCATAAGCTGACGGATACTTGATTTTCAGTAAATCAAACATGTCATTGTCGTCTAACTCTTGATGTCCAGTGTCCGTTAAAACACGTTCGCAAAAAAATTTCAGATGCGTAATAAAGTGTAGAACATAAATATCCTCGTCATCTAATGAGATCTTTAAGCTGTATTTGACGATTGTCATGATTTCTTCCATTAGTTGCGTCAAATCTTGAGCGGCTACATTGCCATTATCTAATTCAGCATTGACAATGGTCAAAGCCATAAAACCTGCTTCGTCCAAAGGTAAATCTTGCCCTAAATAGTCACCCAACAATTGATTGGCATACTTGCCAACTTCAAATTCGTCAGGAAAAAATCGCTTAATGTCCCACATGAGGAAATTTTTCATAAAGAAATGATCTTGGATACGTAAAACCACACCATACAGGTGGTCAGCCATCGCTAAAAAAGCACCATCTTGCAATTTTTTATTTATTTTTGCATGTGCGTAAGTGATAATTTTATCAGCCATTTCTATGATGTCAGCAGGTAATTCTAACAATAATTCACGCTTGTTTTCTGACAAAACATATTTTTTCTCAATCAGATTATCCCGAATATCATCTCCTGCTTTACATCCAAAAGCCAGTCCACGTCCCATCAACACTACTTCTTGGTGGGTTTCTTCAGAAATGACCACATTATTATTTAAAACTTTAGTAATAATCATCTCTTGTCCTCGACTTCTTCAAGCATGGATTTAATTGGTTCAAAGGTTGTCCGATGAATAGGAGTGATTCCCTTTCGTTTCAATCCTTCTAAATGATGCTGGGTTCCATAACCAACATTGTGTGCAAAGTCATAACCTGGATAAGTTAGCTCATAATTTGTCATCATGCGATCTCTAGTCACCTTGGCTACGATTGAAGCGGCCGCAATAGACAGCGAATTGGCGTCTCCTTTGATAATAGACGTTTGCGGAACTTGAACATCTAACTGCATAGCATCAATCAAGAGATGTTGCGGAGCAACTTCAAGATTTCCCACCGCCTCTAGCATAGCTAATTTCGTCGCTTCATAGATATTCACTTCATCAATAACTTGATTATCCTTGATACCAATACCAACTGAAATTGCTTGTTTGAGCACTTCTTGATAGATTTCTTTGTGCTTTTTCTTGGGAACTTTCTTGCTATCGTTGAGACCTTTGATTTTACAGTTTTTAGGTAAAATAACTGCCGCTGCCACAACAGGACCTGCTAAGGGGCCACGCCCAACCTCATCAATCCCAGCGATATATTGGCAACCAGTAGCATAAAGCTCCTTTTCATATCGTAACATTTGCTCCAAACGACGGTATTCGTCCAATTCAGCTTGAATTTGTTTTTTACGTTTCACAATGAGCTTGTGGACACCAGCTCGACTATCATCTCGAAATTGCTCAAAAACAGGACTCTCTATGTTTGTTATTTCAGATAAGATTTCTTGAATCTCTTTAATCGTTGCCATGTATCTCACCTAAAGTATCTAAAGTATAACGTCCCAATTTACCGTCACGAATGTCTTTGATAAAAAGACGATAAAAACGATCATAATCATCTCGAAAACCCAATTTTTGTGTCATATCTATAATGATTTCCGGTGCTTCTTCTTCCAAGTCCATTTGCTTGAACCGTTCTTGAAGTTCCTTTGGATAATGTTCTTTGAAATAATTGATTCCAAAAATAGTAACCTCATCCATTGGAAGCAAATCGTCTTTAATCGCTCCTGTTAAAGCGAGTTTCAAAGCAACTTTTTCATCTTCAAACTTAGGCCAGAGAATCCCAGGAGTATCTAAAATTTCCAAGTCCCTATTAGATTTGAGCCACTGCTGCCCCTTGGTAACACCCGGTTTATTTCCAGTCACAGCGATTTTTTTCCCAGCTAAACGGTTCATCAGGGTTGATTTACCAGCGTTTGGGATGCCGATAATCATAGTCCGCAATGTTTCAATTTGGATCCCACGTTCTTTTTGCCGAGCAATTTTTTCTTTCATCAATGACTTAGCTGCTTCTGTGACTTTTTTAACAGTTGATTGTTCTTTAGAATTGATTGCCAAGGTCTTGATACCTTGACTTTCAAAATATCTTCGCCACTCTTTCGTCAGATCAGAATCAGCTAAATCCGTCTTATTTAAAATAAGAAGCTTGGGCTTATCGCCCACGATTTTAGTTAGCATAGGATTTTGACTAGATAATGGCAAACGCGCATCTACTAAAATTGTCACAAAATCCACAAATTTGATATTTTCTTGTACTTGTCTCCGAGCCTTGGACATGTGTCCCGGAAACCATTGAATAGTAGCCATGAAAACCTCTTTCTTACACTAGTTTAACATCTTCATTATACCAAAATTTTAGCTAATTCGCATTGATAAATCATGCAACAAAAAATCACCTTTCAAAAACAAAAGGCAATTTTTGAATCTTAATGATACAAAACAGGCTTTCTATCCTGTTATCGGTAAACGGAAGTCTTGATTCGCGAATCCGTTTTACATAGTCAACAATTTCTTTCCCTTCGTTGTCAAATTCTACAACAGTAAAAAATTGATCATGATAAAAGAAAAATTTATAATGATTTTCAAATGCTTCTTTGAGCCATTTTTCTTTTGCAATAATGAAACGCATGGGGTAATCATCTACAGCAGCGACCCATACAGGCTTGCGATGCGCGTGAGTTAAAAGGAAGTCCGCCATATGAATCATGGTTTCATTTCCTTGTTTCAACAAAATGATACTATGATCATTGCTATGACCACCAGTATGAACCATTTGAATTTCCGGTATGACATTTAAGTATTCCGTAAATGTCTCCACTTGATGTTGAATAGGCTCCCGATTTTCTCTGAGATAAGTCCCTTTAGTCCGATTATTTGGGTTCATCATCTCGTACCATTCAATATCATTTACAAAAATCTTAGCATTAGGAAAAGTTGAAACCAACTGATGATTTTCATTTAATTTTGTCAATCCACCAGAGTGATCGTGATGCATGTGAGTCATCAACACATAAGAAATATCTTCAGGAGTCAAACCTAAAAGTTCCAAGCTCTCTTCAATTCTGCTTTCAGATAAAATCCCTAAATTTCGTCTTTGTTTATCAGATAGTTTCGCAGTGTTAAAACTTGCATCAATTAAATAATTTTTATTTTTGTATTGAATCAATATTGGATCGGTTAATTCAACCATCATATTTTCTTCAGTTGTTGGATAATAGCGTGACCAAACAACTTTTGGTACAGGACCAAATAAAGTGCCTGCATCTGTCATCTTGTCAACTCCACGTAACCAAATTAATTTCATGTCTCCAAATTGATACTCTTGTAGAGCGAGTTCTGTCATTTCTTACTCCTTTAGCCACCTTTCGGCAATTTCTCTTCTGATAGAATTTCCAGATCTTCCATAGTTTTCAATAGTTTCTGCATCCTTTAAATAACGTTTGATATTAACCTTGTCGAATTTTTGTAAGGGACCAATTAGTCGAAGGATTTCATCGGATATCTCAATAGCAACTTTCGTCGTGTACAGTTTTATTCGAGAAACAAATTTTGCATCTTCTTCAATTTGACTAGGATAAGAATCAAAATAAGCTTCTGCAGAGCATAATTTATTGTATAAATCAGCAAATTTATTGGCTCTATAATATTTGTAGTGGGTAAATCCCCTATAGATATTATGGAGCCGATTTTGTTGTAGAAAAAAAGTCCCATATCATCTATAATGAAAAGCGTTCAAACCATCATTAGAAAGATTCATATGGAACAATTACATTTTATCACAAAACTCCTTGATATCAAAGATCCTAATATCCAAATTATAGATATCATCAATAAGGATACACACAAGGAAATCATCGCTAAACTGGACTACTACGCTCCTTCTTGTCCTGAGTGTGGAAGTCAAATGAAGAAATATGACTTCCAAAAACCGTCGAAAATTCCTTACCTCGAAACAACTGGTATGCCTACTAGAATTCTCCTTAAAAAGCGACGTTTCAAGTGCTATCAGTGCTCGAAAATGATGGTCGCTGAGACTTCTCTCGTCAAGAAGAATCATCAAATCCCTTGTATCATCAACCAAAAAATTGCTCAGAAACTGATTG
>NZ_KV810561.1:0-3270 GCF_001812815.1 Streptococcus sp. HMSC073A12
AACCACGAGATGATGTAGTTACCGAACAAGTCTATTGAACCGTCTGTTGTAATTGCGTTAAGAATTTCAAAGTTTTCTGAAGAGTTTTTAGAAAATATTTTCGAAATTATATAAACGCTTACATTTTCGCTTTTGTTTTGTTATAATAGACCTAAAACAGAGTTTTAGATTAGAAAGGATGAAACACGGAAAACAATAATATCTAAAATTCTAAGCAAACTAATTTTATTACACAAATACATCTAAAGAAAGGAGTTATGGGATCAAAATGATGCCATTCCTAACAACGGAAGAATTAACTTTTAATCATGAGATATACAATAAAATTAATTGGGTATAACGTATTTTCGTTGTTTATATTCTTTATCTTATCAATGTTGTTTAAAGTTCCCTTTAGGTGGTGGATGAGCATTGCAATGACGACTTCGTCGTACATTGTATATAATTACTTAGAGAAAAAGAGAGAAAAGGAATGATCTTACACCAGATCATTCCTTTTCTGCTTTCTGTAAAATCCCTCGGAGTGTGTTTGGCGCTTTGATACGAAGTGTCAAAGCTGTATAAACGTTACTATTTCTAAAAAAGTAACAGAAAAGTCCTGCTTTGTAGGACTGCTTTGGGTGAGTAATAGACATGTCGACTCACCCTATTTCCTGATGGCGATAAAGCGTCGCAGACCGCACTTTTACGAAGTAAAGTATAGTGCACTATACTTTACATGGAAGTTGTGCCGAAAATGTGCTAAACTACTAGCTAAGATGTTAGGTATTTAGGCAAGCAATAGCCTGGGCGACTTGCCTGTCATTCGTTATTCGAATGACCACCTGGAAAGGAGCTGAAGGATAAGCTATCTCGTTGCGAGAATGCAGAAGATGAAAGCTGGTAATTTGGGAGGAGCTTATAAGCACAATGAACGTGTTTTTGAGACGCACTCAAACAAGGATATCGACACGAGCAGGTCACACCTCAACTATGAGTTGACGGATAGCGATCGCTCTGTGTCGTATGAACGTCAAATTAAGGGCTCTTTGTTAACTGTAGTGGGTTGATGAAAAGTTACAACCTGGAGAGGATCGAATTTGCCCTCTCCTTTTTGATGTTCAAAGCAATAAGGATTCTAGTTTTAAAGTTATCAAAGTTCCGGAATCCAAAAGTATTTCGCTTGATAACTTTGATGATGTTGTTAGTAGCCTCCAGTTTTGCATTAGAATAGGATAATTCCAGAGCGTTCATGCTCTTGTCCTTATCTTTCAAAAAAGTCTTAAAAACAGTTTGAAAAATAGGATTAACACAAGAAATTGTCTCTTCAATAAGGCCAAAGAAATAATCAGCTTGTTTCTCTTGAAAATGAAAGAGTAAGAGCTGATAGAGGTCATAGTGTTCTCGTAGTTCTTGAGAATAAGAAAGTAGTTTTTCAAGAATCTCTTGATTTGTCAAGTGCATGCGAAAAGTAGGGCGATAAAAGCGTTTATTGCTGAGTTTCTGGCTGTCTTGCTGGATCAGTTTCCAGTAGCACTTCAGCGCCCTATATTCATGAGACTTTCGATCTGGTTGCTTCATGATTTGGATGCGAAGACGACACATAGCCCGGCTGAGATGTTGTACAATGTGAAAGCGATCAAGGATGATTTTAGCGTTTGGAAATAGTTTTCTGGCGATGTCGTAATAAGGACTAAACATATCCATTGTAATGACTTTAACGCCGTTTCGGACCTGTCTGGAATAGCGCAGAAAGTGATTGCGAATCGTTGCTTGAGTCCGTCCGTCTAGGATGGTTATGATTTGTCTTGAATCGAAATCCTGTGCAATGAAGCTCATCTTGCCTTTCTTGAAACTGTATTATGAGTTGGAAGGGAAGATAGATCTGTCTTGAACTTGAATTCATGTAGTTTACGAATGACAGTTGAAGTAGATACAGATAAACTTTCAGAGATGGCCGTCATAGGGACTTTCTCGATCAATTTTTGTATGATTTTCTGGTTGACGATAGTTGCGATTTGGTGATTTTTCTTGACTAAGGAAGTCTCAGCTACAACCATTTTCCCGCAATCCTGACAGCAGAAACGGCGTTTTCTCAATCGAATGAGAGTCTTGTATCCCGCACATTCTAAATAGGGAATTTTTGATTCTTTTTGAAAGTCATATTTAGCCATTTTTCCTTGGCAGTGAGGACGTTTAGGTGCAGGACAATCTAGCTTAGCGATGATTGCTTTAAGTGTTCCAGCATCTAGAACATCCAAAATCGTAATGTTAGTGTCTTTTATTCCCAGTAAGTTTGTGATAAAATTTAATTGTTCCATAAGATTCTTTCTAATGATGGTTTGGTCGCTTTTCATTATAGATCTTATGGGACTTTTTTCTACAACAAAATCGGCTCCATAATATCTATAGGGGGTACCCACTACAAATATTATAGAGCCAAAAAAGAAAGGACGAAATTCGTCCTTTCTCGAGCTTAGCTTTTTTCAATCATTTACAGTTGATAGATAGCCAAGACTTTCAGTTTTTAGTCTTCTTTTTTCTTGCGAGAAAGAAGTCCAAATCCGCTAAGGGCTCCAAGAAGTCCAAGTGTTGCTAGGCCTGCATGGGCTTCTGTACCTGTATTAGGCAATTCCTTCGCTTCTGCTTTCTTAGCTGGAGTGCTATCAGATGCTTGTGCTGAATTGTCCGCAACAGTTACCTTAACTGGAACTTCATCTTTAGAACCATCTGGGTATGTTACTACAACTGTTGCGTCTTTGTCGCCTGGTGTTGTAGTGTCTACTGGTGTCTTGTATTCGAACTTAGTTCCTTCTGGAAGGTCTCCAACGTTTCCGATTGATTTCTTAGGATCTGGAGTTTCACCAACATTAACAGTTTGTTCCTTAGGTGTTGGTGTGTTCTTATCTGCATCAGTACGTGGATCTGTAACAGTTACTTTAACTGGAACTTCATCTTTAGAACCATCTGGGTATGTTACTACAACTGTTGCGTCTTTGTCGCCTGGTGTTGTAGTGTCTACTGGTGTCTTGTATTCGAACTTAGTTCCTTCTGGAAGGTCTCCAACGTTTCCGATTGATTTCTTAGGATCTGGAGTTTCACCAACATTAACAGTTTGTTCCTTAGGTGTTGGTGTGTTCTTATCTGCATCAGTACGTGGATCTGTAACAGTTACTTTAACTGGAACTTCATCTTTAGAACCGTCTGGGTAAGTTACTACAACTGTTGCATCTTTGTCACCTGGTGTACTTGTATCAACTGGTGTCTTGAATTCGAACTTAGTTCCTTCTG
>NZ_KV810562.1:0-252 GCF_001812815.1 Streptococcus sp. HMSC073A12
AGCGATCAGGGCTCTGTCTACACCTCAAAAGCTTATTACCAGGCTTGCACAGAAAAAGGCATCACCCGCTCTATGTCCCGTAAGGGAACACCAGCAGATAATGCCTGTATCGAATGGTTTCATTCTGTCCTAAAGTCTGAAACCTTCTATCTCCATAACTGGAGAAACTTAACCAAAGATAGTAGAACAGATATTGTTAATCTTACATCATATTTTATAATGAAACTAGAATTCAACAGAGATGAAACGACC
>NZ_KV810563.1:0-7308 GCF_001812815.1 Streptococcus sp. HMSC073A12
TATAGTATTTTGAAATTAAATAGCACCACGGGTATAATCAGGAAAGGAAGATTGTATAATAGACTTCCTGCGAAACTAAAATCCTAGTTCACGGTTGATAATTCCAGCAATCAAATTCATTCGTAATCCAAACCGTTTGCGTCGATTTCGATAGGTTGTTGAAAATATTTTAAACGTTTTTACTTTGGCAAAAATATTCTCAACATTGATTCTCTCTTTGGATAGCGCATGGTTATATGCTTTATCTTCAAGACTTAGTGGCTTAAGTTTGCTTGATTTCCTCGGAGTTTGCGCTTGTGAATACATCTTCATGATCCCTTGATAACCACTGTCAGCCAAGATTTTACCAGCTTGTCCGATATTTCTGCGACTCATTTTGAACAATTTCATATCGTGGCAATAGTTCACCGCAATATCCAAAGAAACAATTCTCCCTTGGCTTGTGACAATCGCCTGAGCCTTCATAGCATGATATTTCTTTTTACCAGAATAATTGGCTAGTTGATTTTTACCTCTGTTGCATCCACAATCACCGTATCCTCAGCACTAAGATGAGTTTTTGAAATCGTAAAACCACTTTGAATAAGAGTTGATTCAACCCATTGACTCCGACGGATTAAGGTGCTTTCGTGAATGCCAAAATCAGCCGCAATTTGTTCATAAGTACGGTATTCTCGCATGTATTGAAGAGTAGCCACGAGGAGATCTTCTAAGCTTAACTTAGGGATCCGTCCACCTTTTGCGTGTTTACGTTGATAAGCTGTTTTTAACACAGCTAACATCTCTTCAAAAGTAGTGCGCTGAACACCAACAAGGCGCTTAAATCGCACATCAGTTAATTGTTTGCTTGCTTGCTTCATAATTCATAGAACTATTGTACCATATTTTGTTTCGCAGGAAGTCTATTATAGAACTTTCAATCAGGAGTTGTCCTGATTCTTTTTGTATTTATTTTAAAAAAACCAAAGGAAATAAGTTGACAATATGTAAATATTAGTTATAATAAGAATAAATAGATATTAAGATTTGTATAGAATGAAAAAGAGCAGAGTTTCCTGAAATTTCCACCATTTCAATAGAGCCCTGTTTCTTTTTTGCGTATGAAATGAAAATAATGTAAACCTAGCAAAAGAGTGAATTTTAGATAGGTTAAGAAGGGGAATAGATGAACATTTTAGTTGTAGATGATGAGGATATGATTAGAGAGGGAGTAGCTGCTTTTTTGAGAGAAGAAGGCTATCATGTTATTCTAGCAAAGGATGGGCAGGAGGCTTTGGAGAAATTTTATGAGTTCCCGATTCATCTGATGGTCTTGGATCTGATGTTACCGAAGCGGAGCGGATTTGAGGTGTTAAAAGAAATTAATGGAAATCATGATATTCCTGTAATCGTCTTAAGTGCACTCGGAGATGAGGAAACTCAGATGCAGGTATTTGACCTTTATGCTGATGATCATGTGACAAAACCATTTTCACTAGTGCTCCTAGTCAAACGGATTCAAGCCCTGCTTAGGCGTTACTATGTTGTGGAGGATATTTGGCATTATCAAGATGTGACAGTGGATTTCACATCCTACCAAGCTCGAGTCAAGAACGAGGAGGTTGCAATTAAGCCGAAAGAATTGTTGGTTTTAAAATGTTTGATCCAACATAAGAACCAGGTCTTGAGTAGAGAGCAGATACTCGAGTCTATCTCGAATGATTTTGCAGATTTGCCTCTTGATAGAGTAGTTGATGTTTACATTCGAAATCTTCGTAAGAAGTTGGATCTGGATTGCATTGTAACAGTGAAAAATGCCGGATACAAAATTAGCTTATGATAAAAAATCCTAAATTATTAACCAAATCATTTTTAAGAAGTTTTTCGCTTTTAGGTGCAATTGCTTTGGTCATCCACATTGCCATCTATCTGACCTTTCCTTTTTATTACATTCAGCAAGAGGGTGAGAAGTTTAATGAGAGTGCGACTATTATAAGCAAGTACTTAGAAGGCAAAAATTTTCATGAACTGTCTAGTTTGCTGGAGTCCTATTCGAAATCTCTTCGCATCTCTGCCCATTTGAAAGATGATGTACTGGATAAGAGAATTTCCCTTGTGCACGACTTGGAAATAAAGGAAGGTAGTCCCACTAACTATATCGTAACGATTGACCGTCAGATTACGACAGCTGATGGTAAAAAGGTAACCATTCAATTTATTCAAGGTGTGGATATTTATAAAGAGGCAACACGGATTATGCTTCTCTATCTCCCGTATACCTTTTTAGCAACGCTTGTATTTGCCTTTCTCTTTTCCTACTTCTATACGAAACGTTTACTGGAGCCTCTCTTTTATATCTCAAAAGTTACAGGTAAGATGCAGGAGTTGGATCATGATATTCGCTTTGATGAAACGCGAAAGGATGAAGTTGGGGAAGTTGGAAAGCAAATCAATGATGTGTATGAAAACTTGCTGGCAGTCATTGATGAATCTGATAGAAGAAATGAACGGATTGTCAGGTTGCAAAAGCAGAAAGTTTCTTTTGTTCGTGGAGCGTCACATGAGTTGAAGACCCCTTTAGCCAGTCTTCGAATTATTCTAGAGAATATGCAGTACAATATTGGGGATTATAAAGACCACCCTAAGTATATAGCAAAGAGTATCGATCAAATTGATCAAATGAGCCACTTGCTCGAAGAAGTTTTGGAGTCCTCTAAGTTCCAAGAGTGGACAGAGTGTAGCGAGACCTTGATAGTCCAGACTATTTTGACGGATGTTTTATCTCGCTATCAGGAATTAGCACGCTCAAGAGGAATAGAAATTGAAAATCAATTGACAGATGCTACTAGGGTCGTCATGAGTCTCAAGGCATTGGATAAGGTTTTGACAAACCTGATTAGTAATGCAATTAAATATTCAGATAAAAATGGGCGCGTAATCATATCCGAGCAAGATGGCTATCTTTCTATCAAAAATACCTGCCAACCTCTTAATCAAGAAGAGTTGAATCATTTGTTTGATATTTTTTACCACTCTCAAGTTGTCACAGACAAGTCTGAAGGGTCTGGTTTAGGACTCTATATCGTGAATAACATCCTAGAAAGTTATCAAATGTCCTATAGTTTTCTCCCTTATGAACAGGGAATGGAATTTAAAATTTGCTTGCAAGCAGATTAGTTGTATAAAGCAAAAGAACGGAAATCTCTCCGTTCTTTTTTTGTTATAGTTCATATAGGGTTAACATATGGGTGTTATTCTTTGTATAAAAAGAAAGGATACTAATATGGTATTAGCAATTATTTTAGTAACATTCCTTATTCGATTGATTTTTTTAAAGCGTTCGATAGAGAATGAGAAACGAATCCTTAGCAACGGTGGGCAAGAATTTGGGGTTGAGAATACAAAACGATTGACGTTGGCACATATTATTTTTTATCTCTCTTGCTTCGTTGAAGCAATGGTGCACAAGACAAATTTTGATGGTATGAGCATGGTTGGTTTAGTCTTGCTTATTTTTTCTATGCTGATGTTGATGTTGGTGATTCACTTGTTGGGAGATATTTGGACAGTAAAGCTTATGCTTGTCAATAATCACAAATTTGTAGATCACTTCCTTTTTAGAACTGTAAAGCATCCTAATTACTTTTTAAATATATTACCAGAACTAGTTGGTTTGGCTCTGGTGAGTCATGCTTATGTGACATTCATCTTTATTTTTCCTGTATATGCTACTATTTTATACCATAGAATAGCAGAGGAAGAAAAATTATTGCAGGAAGTTATTATTCCAAATGGAAGAATGAAAGGCTAAAAATAATATACCCAATTTAATATGCAGTTCATATTGGAGGGGTATACTGAAGATAAATAAAATATTGGAGGATATCGATATGTTTAAATCTAATTATGAAAGAAAAATGCGTTATTCCATTCGTAAATTTAGTGTAGGAGTAGCTAGTGTAGCGGTAGCTAGTTTGTTTATGGGAAGCGTTGCTCATGCAAGTGAGCTTGTAAAGGACGATAGTGTGAAGACTACCGAGGTTGCAGCTAAGCCCTATCCAAGTATGGCTCAAACAGATCAAGGAAATAATTCATCATCCTCGGAACTTGAGACAACAAAGATGGAAATTCCTACAACAGACATTAAAAAAGCTGTTGAACCGGTCGAGAAAACAGCTATTACTGCTTCTCAAAATGATGAGAAGAGAAAATCAACTGAAAAAGTTACAGCAGAAAAGACGAAGGAGACAGACTCATCTAAATCAAATGATAATAAAGCCAAGGTAGAAAAATTAAAGAATCGTCTCAAAAATCAAATTAATCAGAGTCAATTATCAGAAAACGAAAAGAAAAATTGGTTAGCTAGTATTGATAATGAGGAAGATACGGACAATTTACAGACTTTAGAGTATGAATTTAAAGAGTTTATCCAAAAGAAACAGGAACAAACTTCTAAGCAGTCAGATACGAAAGTAGATCTAGGCAATATTGACAAAGAGCTTAATTATCAAAAGAGACAAGTTGAAAAAATGGCAGAGCAAAAGGGAATCACAAATGAAGATAAAGACTCTATGCTGAAAAAAATTGAAGATATTCGTAAACAAGCTCAACAAGCAGATAAAAAAGAAGATGCCGAAGTAAAGGTTCGTGAAGAACTAGGTAAACTCTTTAGTTCAACTAAAGCTGGTCTGGATCAAGAAATTCAAGAGCATGTGAAGAAAGAAACGAGTAGTGAGGAAAATACTCAGAAAGTTGATGAACACTATGCTAATAGCCTTCAGAATCTTGCTCAAAAATCTCTTGAAGAATTAGATAAGGCAACTACCAATGAACAAGCTAAACAAATTAAAAATCAATTCTTAGAAAATGCTCAAAAGCTCAAAGAAATACAACCTCTTATCAAAGAAACGAATGTGAAATTGTATAAGGCTATGAGTGAGAGCTTGAAGCATGTTGAACAAGAATTAAAACATAATTCGGAAGCTAATTTAGGAGATTTGGTTGCGAAATCTAAAGAAATCGTAAGAGAGTACGAAGGAAAACTGAATCAATCTAAAAACCTCCCGGAATTAAAGCAACTAGAAGAGGAAGCTCATTCGAGGTTGAAACACGTTGTGGAGGATTTTAGAAAAAAATTTAAAACATCAGAGGAGGGGACACCTAAAAAACGTGTCAAACGAGATTTAGCCGCTAATGAAAATAATCAACAAAAGATTGAGTTAACAGTTTCACCAGCGAATATCACTGTATATGAAGGTGAAGACGTGAAATTTACAGTCACAGCTAAAAGTGATTCGAAGATTAAGTTGAATTTTTTGGATCTTTTGACAAAATATAATCCGTCTGTAGTAGGAACTAGAATCATTCATAATTATAAGAATGATGTTGAGAATCATAAGATTGTCGAGATTACTATTAAGAATTTGAAGCCAAATGAAAGTCAAACAGTGACTCTAAAAGCTCAAGATGATTCTGGCAATGTGGTCGAAAAAACGTTAACTATTACAGTGCAAAAGAAAGAGGAGAAACAAGTTCCTAAAGCACCCGAGCAGAAAGATTCTAAAGCGGAAGAAAAGATTCCTCAAGAACCAAAATCAAATGACAAGAATCAATTACAAGAGTTGATTAAATCAGCGCAACAAGAACTGGAAAAGTTAGAAAAAGCAATAAAAGATTTAATGGAGCAACCAGAGATTCCATCCAATCCAGAGTATGGTATTCAAAAATCTATCTGGGAGTCACAAAAAGAGCCTATCCAGGAAGCCATAACAAGTTTTAAGAACATTATTGGTGATTCATCTTCACAATACTACACAGAGCACTATTTTAACAAATATAAATCTGATTTTATGAATTATCAGCTTCATGCACAAATGGAGATGCTGACTAGAAAAGTGGTTCAGTTTATGAACAAATATCCTGATAATGCAGAAATTAAAAAGATATTTGAGACAGATATGAAGAGAACGAAGGAGGATAATTACGGAAGTTTAGAAAATGATGCTTTGAAAGGCTATTTTGAGCAATATTTCCTTACACCATTTAATAAAATTAAGCAGATTGTAGATGATCTGGATAAAAAAGTAGAACAAGATCAGCCAGCACCAATTCCGGAAAATTCAGAAATGGATCAAGATAAGGAAGAGGCTAAGATTGCTGTGTCGAAGTATATGAGTAAGCTTTTAGATGGAGTTCGTCAACATCTGCAGAAGGAAAATCACAGTAAAATTGTTGCTCTTTTTAAGGAACTTGAAGCGATTAAACAACAAACTATTTTTGATATTGACAATGCAAAGACTGAAGTAGAGATTGATAACTTAGTATACGATGCATTCTCAAAAATGGATGCTACTGTTGCTAAATTTCAAAAAGGTCTAGAGAAAAATACGCCAGAAACTCCAGATACACCGCAGGTTCCGGATACACCTAAGAGCCCAGATGTACCAAAGGCTCCGGATACTACACCTAAGAGCCCAGATGTACCTCAGGTTCCAGATGTACCAAAGGCTCCGGATGGGTTAAATAAAGTTGGACAAGCAGTATTTACATCAACTGATGGAAATACTAAGGTTACGGTTGTATTTGATAAGGCTGTTGATGCTGATAAGGTAAACATAAAGGAAGTAACGACTAAAGAGGTAGCTGATAAGATTTCTCGTAAAACAGGTGGAGGAACAGTTCGTGTGTTTGATTTATCTCTCTCAAAGGGAGGCAAGGAAACTCATGTCAATGGAGAACGAACTGTTCGTCTCGCACTTGGTCAGACTGATTCGGATGTTCAAGTCTATCACGTAATGGAAAATGGCGACCTTGAGCGTATTCCTTCTAAAGTTGAAAATGGGCAAGTTGTCTTTAAAACGAACCACTTCAGTTTGTTTGCGATTAAGACACTTTCTAAGAATCAAAATGTCACTACACCTAAGCAGACTAAGCCGTCTATCCAAGATAGTCAGACACAGATAGGAGAGAGCCAAACTGGAAAATTCCAGAATAAAGAAGTTAATCATAAACCATTGGCTACTGAAAATGAAACAGTAGCAAAAGGAAATCCTACATCAGCAACTAAGAAGAAATTGCCATCTACAGGAGTAGCGTCTAATCTAGTTCTTGAGATCCTTGGTCTCCTTGGTTTGATTGGAACTTCATTCATCGCGATGAAAAGAAGAAAATAATGATTCAGTTTTTAAAAAATATCCACTTTCGATATCTAGCATTTGATTGGTTATCTGTGGATGATTCCAAAGATGTTACCTATCGTTGGTATTTAACAATTATAAGTCATTTCATATAAAAGAGGCTCATTGTCAACTGTAGTGGGTTGAAGAAAAG
>NZ_KV810563.1:7408-7850 GCF_001812815.1 Streptococcus sp. HMSC073A12
AACCAAATGCATTGCGCTTGATAAGTTTGATGAGCTTATTAGTTGCTTCCAATTTTGTGTTGGAGTAGGGTAGTTGAAGGGCGTTGACAATCTTCTCTTTATCCTTGAGGAAGGTTTTTAAAGACAGTCTGAAAAAGAGGATGAACCAGCTTAAGATTGTCCTCAATGAGTCCGAAAAATTTGTCAGGCTCCTTGTTCTGAAAGTGAAAAAGCAAGAGCTGATAGATATTATAGTGGTGTCTCAAGTCTTCTGAATAGCTCAAAAGCTTGTCTAGAATCTCTTTGTTGGTTAGATGCATACGAAAAGTAGGGCGATAAAATCGCTTATCGCTCAGTTTACGACTATTCTGCTGTATAAGCTTCCAGTAGCGTTTGATAGTCTTGTATTCATGGGATTTTCGCTCAAACTGATTCATGATTTGAACACGAATACGGCTCATAG
>NZ_KV810564.1:0-3776 GCF_001812815.1 Streptococcus sp. HMSC073A12
TCTTCTTGTCAATACCTTTTTTCATCTTTTTTTACTTTTCTTGTTTTTAAGTTTATGCTTTTTTAGTTTAAAGCAGCGAAAAAGGATTCCAAATGTTAGCAGAATCCTCATTTTTCTTTTATTTCGCAACAATATTCACCAATTTAGGTAGCTCCAACAGCTTGAAACGTTATTGAAGGTTGCAGATAAGGCTAACAGAACCTATTACTTGACAACAATATTAACAAGTTTGTTAGGGACTACAATCACCTTAACCACTTGTTTTTCAGCGATTTCAGACTGGATTTTTTCATTGGCAAAGGCAAGCTTTTCAAGCTCTTCACGGCTTGAGTCTTTTGCGACCACAAGTTTTGCACGAACCTTGCCCTTGATTTGCACGACAATTTCAACCTCATCTTCAACGAGTTTTGCTTCATCCCATGTTGGCCAAGGAACGTATGAAATTGATTCACCTGATTGTGTCAATGTTTGCCACAATTCTTCAGAAAGGTGTGGTGCAAATGGTGCTAACAATTGTACAAAGCCTTTAGCGTAGCCAACAAAGAGTTTGTCTTCTTTATTGGCAGCGTTGACAAATACCATCAATTGAGCAATGGCTGTGTTAAACTTGAGTTCCTCAAGCTGCTCGGTCACTGCCTTGACTGTCTGGTTGTAGACTTTATCAAGTGCGCCACTGTTTTCTACAACAATTTCTTTTGTTGTCAACAAGCGATAGACACGGTCAAGAAATTTGCGTGAGCCTTCAAGGCCTTCTTCAGACCAAGCGATAGAAGCATCAAGCGGTCCCATGAACATCTCGTACACGCGCAGCGTATCCGCTCCGTAACGTTCAACCACATCATCAGGATTCACAACATTTTTAAGTGATTTAGACATTTTCGCCGGAGCTTGCTCCAGTTCTTCTCCAGTTTCGATATGGAAGAATGAACCGTCACGTTTTTCAACCTTGTCACTGGCAATCAGTGCTCCGCGGCTATCACGATAGCTGGTCCCCAAAATCATCCCTTGGTTAAAGAGCTTTTGGAATGGTTCTTTGGTTGGAACGGCACCTAAATCATAAAGGAATTTGTGCCAGAAACGAGCATAAAGAAGGTGAAGCACTGCATGTTCTGCACCACCAATGTAAATGTCAACCGGCAGCCAAGCCTTGAGTAATTCTTCATCAGCTAATTTTTCATCGTTGTGTGGGTCGATATAGCGAAGATAATACCAGCTAGAGCCTGCCCATTGTGGCATTGTGTTTGTTTCACGGCGACCTTTCATCCCATCTTCACGCGTCACTTCCAGCCAATCGGTCAAGTTAGCAAGTGGGCTTTCACCTGTACCTGAAGGTTTGATGTCTTTGGTTACTGGCAATACAAGCGGCAATTGCTCTTCTGGAACAGCTGTTGTTGTGCCGTCTTCCCAGTGGATGATTGGGATTGGTTCACCCCAATAACGCTGACGGCTGAAGAGCCAGTCACGCAGACGGTAAGTTACTTTTTTGTTTCCGACACCTTCTGCTTCCAGCCAGTCAACCATTTTATCGATAGCTTGTGCCTTATCAAGGCCGTCTAAGAAGCCAGAATTGATGTGAAGGCCGTCTTCTGTGTATGCTTCTTCCTCAACATTTCCACCTTCAAGAACGGGGATGATTTCCAAATGAAATTGCTTAGCAAATTCCCAGTCACGTGTATCGTGGGCAGGAACCGCCATAATCGCACCAGTCCCGTAGCTGACCAGAACGTAGTCGGCAATCCAGATTGGAATTTCTTTACCATTTACTGGGTTAATGGCATAGCTACCAGTCCAGACACCTGTTTTTTCTTTAGCAAGGTCTGTACGAGCAAGGTCAGATTTAAGGCTTGCTTGGTGTTTATAATCCGCAACAGCCTGCGCTTGATCTTGCGTTGTAATCACCTCAACAAGCGGATGTTCAGGAGCCAAAACAGCATAGGTTGCACCAAATAATGTATCTGGACGAGTAGTAAATACTGTGAAATCTTTATCAGTATCTTTGATTTTAAAGGTCACATTGGCACCAGTTGATTTACCAATCCAGTTACGCTGCATATCTTTGATAGATTCAGGCCAATCAAGGTCTTCTAAATCTTCCAGCAAACGTTCAGCGTAAGCTGTGATTTTCAGCATCCATTGGCGCATGGGTTTGCGGACAACTGGGTAACCACCACGTTCAGATGTTCCGTCAGGAAGTACTTCTTCGTTAGCGATGGCTGTACCTAGTTCTTCAACCCAGTTAACTGGCACTTCCGCTTCATAGGCCAAGCCCTTTTCGTAAAGCTTGGTGAAGATCCATTGCGTCCACTTGTAGTAGTTTGGATCTGTAGTATTTACTTCACGATCCCAGTCGTAAGAGAAGCCAAGCGCATTGATTTGGCGTTTGAAGTTGGCAATATTTTCTGCCGTAAACTCAGCTGGGTCATTACCTGTATCCATTGCGTATTGCTCGGCAGGCAGCCCAAAGGCATCCCAGCCCATTGGGTGAAGAACGTTGTAGCCTTGCGCACGTTTGAAACGACTAAGAATATCAGTCGCCGTGTAGCCTTCTGGGTGTCCTACGTGAAGACCAGCACCAGACGGGTAAGGGAACATATCCAACGCATAAAAATTTGGTTTGTCAGCGTCTGTTCCTGTTTTAAACGTATGATTTTCCGCCCAATAATTTTGCCATTTTTTTTCAATTGATTTGTGATTATAAAAAGTCATTGATTCACTCCAATTTTGTGATGTTATTATTATACCATTTTTAGGCGATTTTAAAAGGCATAATTAAGGAAAGTCTGTTTCTATATTCTCAAACACAAAAAAACAGCTAGTCATTCGGTACTGCACCCCAATAATGGGATAGAAGAAAAACACTTTTTAGGCGACCAGATTTCTGCAATCCACAGGAGACTGGTCGTTTCATCTCTGTTGAATTCTAGTTTCATTATAAAATATGATGTAAGATTAACAATATCTGTTCTACTATCTTTGGTTAAGTTTCTCCAGTTATGGAGATAGAAGGTTTCAGACTTTAGGACAGAATGAAACCATTCGATACAGGCATTATCTGCTGGTGTTCCCTTACGGGACATAGAGCGGGTGATGCCTTTTTCTGTGCAAGCCTGGTAATAAGCTTTTGAGGTGTAGACAGAGCCCTGATCGCTATGCAAGAGCGCTCCTTGAGACACATTCAGTTAGTTCAAAGTATCCAACACCAAGTCCGTATCTTGGCAATCTGAGATGGTATAAGCCACAATCTCACGATTATAGAGATCCATGATAGAGGACAGGTAGAGTTTACAGTTTCCAAAGTAGAGGTAGGTCATGTCTGTGACAAGGTTATCCCTCTTCTTGAGCAATCGGGTGATGGTACGGTAGCCGTAGATAAACTGATTTCCCATACAGATTAGCTCTATTTTTTCTACCACCTCGTCCCTTTTTTTAGGCTTCTCACCTTCTACTTTCCAACGGTAGAAAGTGGATCGTTTGATCCCAAAACAGTCCAGAATGACTGAGACAGGGTAGACTTTCTTGTATTCTTCCACCAGCTTGATAAGACTTACTTTGTCGATGACCTTACCAAGCTCCGATACTTTTTTAGCAATTCCACCTGTAGGCGTAGTTGTTCCGCTTCGGATAGCTGTTCCATTCCTTTACCGTAGGTATATTGTTCCCCCACAGGTTGGTGGAAGCGGTGCAGTTCACCATTTCGATACCATCGCCACCAGATTTTGACCTGACTAACATTTTTTATGCTCAGAGTCTCCATGATAACCTTATTGGACTTACCT